>CALZJY010000075.1 GCA_945787925.1 uncultured Anaerosporobacter sp.
ATGAAAACGTAGATGCAGAAGAAGGAATCACGCTTGTCACAGAGACGATGGACCGCTTACGTGAATTACTCAATAAGAAGCATTTCAAGACAAACAATGATGTCATGTTAAGCATGACAAGCCTTCTTAACGTATTAGTACAAGAAAAGCAATTAGTGAAAGAAGCCATTGAAAACTATGGCGTCGTAAGCGAACGCTTAGGATTAGAGGCACCATGTACGGTTACGACAATGCAGCAAATCGTACAGCTTCTAGACTTACTAGCATTAAATCCAATGCCAACGTTACAATGGTTCGACCTTTCGAAATGGAAGTCAAACTTCAACAAGATGCAGGAAGTAGAAGAAATCCTTTCTGTCGTAGCTAGCATGGAAAGCGATATTTTAGGAGAATTCGTAGAAGACATCTTAACGATCAATGCAGAAGAAATGCTATATCGTTTTGAATATGAATACGTAGGCATTACGAAGCATCTGAAAAAGGATTACCGTAAGGATATGGAAGCCGTTCGTTCCTTACGTCGTTATGCAGAACACCGCTTAGAAGAGGAAGATGTAGTAGAGGTACTTCAACGGGTACACACATACCAAGAAAATTATAAGTTCGCTCTAGAACGTAAAGATTGGTTAAAACGCTTCTTAGGCGTGCATTATAGAGAAGAGGGAATTGACTGGAAGCTTGTAGAAAGAAACTTAAATGATTTCAGAAGAATCTTAGAAGTATTCCCAGATGGCATGATGCCACAAAAGATCAAAGACCTTCTGCTTGCAGGAAATGGTGCAGACCAGGCGCTAAAAGGTGCAAACCTCGTATTAACGCAAATGATCGCACCTTCCCATGTAGAGAAGTTAGAAAGCATTTTTGCATTGACAGAAAGCATCGAAGAGACGCTTGTGGAAGAAATCTTTGCAAGAATGAACGAGACGATTTCCAAGTTATCGTTATTAAAGCAAATCTATGGAATCTTCTATATTCCAAAGGATACGCTATTACCATATAATGAAGGACTTGGCGCACTTAAGAAATTAAGACGCTACAACATCATTACCGAAGAATTCAAGGAACAAAAAGCAATCCTTACGAAGCTATTCGGTTCCCAGTTTGAAGGCTTGTCTACGAACTGGAATAAGATCATCAAAGGCTTAACGTTCATCCAGGACATGAAGGAAGAGAAAGAAAATATCTTCGTCAGCGAACGTTATATCAAGAGCTGTATGGAAGAGGCTTGTGTGGATGGCCTAACAGATACGTATGAATACCTAGGTTACCTAGTAAATGATATGGAACCATTAGTAGAATGGTTTGACCAGTTATTCCGATACTCTCTTGCAAATAAGAAAGTAACCGACTTAACGGTACAGTTAGACAACATCCTTCACAACGAACACTCCATCGACCAATGGTGTGCGTATGTAAGGGCAAGAAATACTCTTGTAGATACTGGATTAGGAAACTTCGTATCTGAAATCGAAACGATGGAAGTGGAATCTAACGCAATCAAGGATACGTTCTTAAAACGTTTCTACCAATTATGGTTAGATAAGATGGTACCGCAATTCGATACGGTAGCAAACTTCCAAGGAGATATGTTAGAAGAAACAAGAAGCGAATTTGACAAGCTAGATGTAAAGCAGCTTGAAATCGCGAAGCTACGTGTGCGCGAACACCTTCTTTCTAACGTGCCAGATGCAGATACAAGCTTTGGTGCGGATGATGAAATCGGTATCTTAAAACGAGAACTTGCAAGCAAGCAAAGAATGCCGCTTCGTAAGTTATTCGAACAGATTCCAAACTTGTTATTATCCTTAAAGCCATGCTTTATGATGTCGCCACTGACGGTCAGCTTATTCCTAGAGACAAGCAAGTTCCATTTCGATCTTGTTATCTTCGATGAAGCAAGCCAGGTTCGTACAGAAGATGCGATCGGGGCAATCTTAAGAGGTTCCCAAGTAATCGTGGCAGGGGATATCAAACAGCTTCCACCAACAAGCTTCTTTATGGCAAGTAAAGAGCCTATGATGGATGGTGCGGCAGAAATCCCAATGTGCGAATCTATCTTAGAAGAAGCACAAATGGTACTTCCAGAACGTACGTTACGTTGGCATTATAGAAGCCGTAACGAAGGATTAATCGCCTTCTCTAACGATGCAATCTATAACCACAACCTAATCACGTTCCCATCTAGCGTCGTAAATCAAAAAGACAGCGGGGTAGAATACTACTACGTAGAAGATGGTGTTTATGATCGAGGCGGCAAGAAAAACAACGTGGTAGAAGCAAAACGCATCGTAGAGTTAGTATTAGAACATGCGAAGAACCAGCCAGAACGTTCCTTAGGCGTGATCACATTCAGTGATGCACAACGTCAAGAAATCGAACGCAGGATCTTAGAAGTACGTCAAGAGACAAGTGAGTACGAAGAGTTCTTTAGCGACAAGAAAGCAGAACCATTCTTTGTGAAGAACTTAGAAAACGTACAAGGGGATGAACGTGATACGATCATCTTCAGTATCGCATACGGCAAGGATGGACAAGGCGTATTTAATATGAACTTCGGTCCACTTAGCAAGAAAGACGGTTACCGTCGTCTGAACGTAGCGATTACAAGAGCGAAATACAATGTAAAATTAGTAGGCTCCATCATGCCAGATGATATGAACTTAGAAAACTGCAATTCCGAAGGCGTGAAGATGCTTCATGACTACATCGTATATGCAATCAATGGAAACAAGCCATTGAGAGGAGAAGAAAAGACGGCGCTTGCTCCGTTTGAAGATTCCATTTATGAGTATCTAGTAGCACACAACTATACGGTAGAACGTAAGGTTGGATGTTCTGGATACCGCATGGACCTTGCAGTCGTACATCCAAACAAGCCAGGACATTACGTGCTAGGAATTGAATGTGATGGGGAAACGTATTTCGCAGCAAGAACGGTTCGTGAACGAGAACGACTTCGTCAGACCGTATTAGAAGAAATGGGCTGGAAACTATATAGAATATGGTCCACAGACTTTATAAAGAATCCTTTTGTAGAAGGACAAAAGTTATTAGAAGCAGTTGAACAGGCAATTGCAGAACAGGAGACAGTATGATTCGTGAAACGTTTGAAGAAATCGTAAAGCAGCAGGAGGTTCGAGCGAACTTAAGCAAGCTTAGAAAAGAGTTAAAGGAGCCAGGGGCAAAACATGCCCTCCTTTACTACATCGGTCCGAATGAGGAAATCTTTCAGAAACTCCTGTTTCACGAAGATGCCAAAGTCCGTAAGAATGCAGCATTAGTAATGGGGGATTTGGCCGTAAAGACCGACCTTCTCCCACTCATCAATGCATATGAGCGCGAGGAGAAGCTGTTTGTAAAGAGTTCCTATCTTGCAGCGATCAAGAACTTTGATTACAGCCAATTCGTAGGGCTGTTCAAAGAACGTCTAGAGAAGTTGAGCAAGGTAGAAATCACGGACGAAAACCGCAAGCACCTTTCCGAGGAAATGCGTGCCCTTAGCGATTTGATCGTAGCAGAGGAAGGCGTGAAGATGCATGGATTTAATGGATTTAACGAAGAATCTACCCTTGTGCTATTAACAAACCGTGATCAGATTCCAGCGACACAAGAACAGCTAAAATCCATGAGGACGAAAGCATTCAATGCAGGGCTTATGGTAAAGACAGACGATTTAGAATCCGTATTGGAGGTAAGAACGTTTGAAGAATTACTATTTATCATAGAAGATATGAAGGTGCTTTCTGGAGACTGCATGACATGTGCAAAACAGATTGCAGAAAGCAGTCTACTATCCTTCTTAGAGAAACGCCACAAAGGAAAGGCTCCATTCTACTTTAGAATCGAGTTAAAGGCGAAATGGGACCTTGCAAAGAAGAGTGCGTTTACGAAGAAGCTTAGCAGCGAGATCGAACGATTAAGCAACCGTTCTTTAATCAATACGACAAGCAACTATGAAGTAGAGCTTCGTCTGATTGAAAACAAGGATGGCAACTTCAATACCCTAGTAAAACTTTATACGCTTTTTGACAAGCGTTTCCGTTACCGTAAGGAAGTACTTCCTACAAGCATCCGTCCAGTTAATGCGGCGCTTACGGTAGAACTTGCAAAGCCTTATATGAAAGAGAATGCGCAAGTATTAGATCCATTCTGTGGAGTAGGAACGATGTTAATTGAGCGTCATAAGGCGGTACCTGCCAATACGACATACGGAATTGACATTTACGGCGAAGCCATTGATAAGGCAAGGGTAAATACAGAAGCTGCAAGACAGATCATCCACTATATCAACCGTGATTTCTTTGCATTCAAACATGACTATCTATTTGATGAAATCATCACAGATATGCCATTCGCAATCGGAAGAAAGACGGAAGACGAGATTACGTTCCTATACTTAAACTTCTTTAAGAAGGCAAAGGAACACTTAAAAGAGGATGGAATCATCATCATGTACAGCCATAACAAGGACTTAGTAAGAAAGTTCTCTGGAAAATATGGATTTGTAATCAAAGAGGAATTTGTAATCTCTATGCGTGAAGGCACATACGTATATGTGCTTGCACAACAATAAGAGGAGTAAAATAGAAGGCAGAAGTTGCAATCGCTTAGGTTGTTACCTCTGCCTTTTTGTTCATATAATACATTTTCAAATTACAAAAGCGGGAGTAGAATAGTGTCAGAGTGTAAAAATTAGGAATGGATTAGAGGGAGGAGTTTAAAAAGAGAGTAAGAGCGATGACGAAAAAGCTCGGGATTAATAGGAGAATGATGGTTACAGTTGATATTTGGAATCAAAACCAGTATAATTAGTGCTTGTGCGAATAACTCACTTAGAAAGTACATAAAGAAGGAGTAATTATGTCAAATCTAAAGAAATTAAATAATGCAATGTTAGCATTAGTATTAACAGTAGTTGTAGCAATCATCGATATGAAACGATTGATTCCTCATAACATGTATAGCCTGCTTTTTATAATTGCAGTCTATGCGTATCTATTTGTAGGAATTCTAGCTTATAAGAACAAAGAAACAATCAGAGAAAAGGGCATCGCACGTCTTAGAAGGTTCGGTTATTATGCAATCGAAAGCTTCTTTACAGGACTAGGTGTCTATGGATTTTATCGCAATCTTCCATTTGCACGTCCACACGGAGTGTACATCTATCTTGCAATGGTAGCAGTCATTTATGTTATGACGTTACTCTATGTGTATGGATGGATGATTGAGGATAAGAAGAAAGTAAAGCAATATGGTATCTTAGCAGCAATCATGTGGATCTTCCATGACTGCGTATACTTATTCCCAGCCAATGATACGAGACCAGGACAGGTAACGGGTTCTGTCTTCATCCTTGTGTACGGATTAATCGTAGCGCTTTATTTCTTTGACTTCGATAAAATCAAGAAATTAAAGAAATACAAAGAAACACGTCCAGTTAAAGTAACATATATTATGTACGTAATCGCTATGTGGTTAATATTCGCAACAATTGAAACGTTATCAAAGACATTTGTATTTGAAGTTATGCCATGGAACTGGTTCATGAATATCATCTGGATTTTCTTATTCTCTGGAGTGATTTATCTGTTTACAAAGAGAATGAAGCCAGCATTAATCGTTACCTTGGTTGTCTGGGTAGTAATGGGATTATCCAACGGATTCTTAATCCTATTTAGGGGTTCCCCAATCCTTCCAGCCGACCTTTCCTTAATCAGTACGGCAGCACAAGTATCTAATAATTATACGTACCAGCTTTCTTACTACATGGTAGAAGGACTATATATTGGTATCTTTACGTTATTATTTATATTAAAAATCAACGATACGAAGCCATCGAAGAAAAACTATCGCAAGTTTGCGGGAATGTTTGTAGCAGCGGCACTTTGCGTATACCCAATGTTAGTGGTAAACACGAAGCTCTTTGATGACAGCCTAGATCTTTGGAGACCAGTAAAGACATATCGTCAGTTTGGTGCGATCAACGCATTTAGTATGAATGCGTTGGCAATGAAGGTAAGACAGCCAGAAGGCTATTCCATCGATGCAGCGAAGAAAGTATTAGAAGGCTATGAAAGTGATCCGGTAGATACCTCACGTACGCCAAATATCATTGTCATAATGGATGAGTCGTTTGCAGACCTTACTCAGGTAGGAGAGTATAAGACAAATAAGGAAGTTATGCCATACTTTAACTCCTTAAAGAAAAATATCATCAAGGGAACGGCATATAGTTCCGTACTTGGTGGTGGAACTGCAAACTCGGAATATGAATTCCAAACAGGAAATCCAATCACGTTCCTTCCAACAGGAACGATTGCATATCAGCAATATATCCAAGGGGAAACGAATTCCTTTACACAGACATTAAAGAGCTTAGGATATTCCGCAACTGCGTTCCATTCTTATGAAAGAAATACGTATCGAAGAGAAATCGTATATCCATTAATCGGATTTGATGACTATTTCGCAAGAGAGTCCATGGAAAATCCAGACAAGTTACGTGGATACATTACGGACGAAGCGGATTTCAAGAAAGTAATCCAGTTCTATGAAGAACGTGATAAGACAAAACCATTCTATCTATTCAATGTTACGATGCAAAACCATAGTTCCTACGATACAGGAAAGATGGAATATAACATCAAGGTAGAAGGTGACACAGAATATAAGGATGCGGAAGAATACTTATCTTGTATCAGCCGTACGGATGAAGCAATCAAGACATTGATCGATTACTTCTCTAATGTAGAAGAAGAAACGTATATCATATTCTACGGCGATCATCAGCCAAACTTATATTCCGGATTCTTTGAAGATTTATTAGGTGGAGAAATCCAGGACCTTAGCGTAGAGAAGTTACAAAAACGTTACCAAGTTCCATTCTTTATCTGGAGCAATAAGGAATTAGAATCCAAAACAGTAGATAAGATCAGTTTAAACTATCTATCTTCATTCTTCTTACAAGAAGCAAAACTTCCAATGACAGCGTATAACAAATACCTTATGGATTTATTTAAGAAATATCCAGTAGTCAACATCAATGGTTATGTAAATAGTAACAATGAATTCTTTGATGCAAATCAGATTCATGAAAACCAAGACTTAGTGGACTTCAATAAGCTTGTATATAATACGCTCATTGATAAATGCAAGGGATTAGAAGATGCCTATAAGCTAAAAGATGCAGCAGGCACAGAGACTTCATCCAAATAGTAATAGAGTAAAAAGCACAAGGACTGCTTCGTCCTTGTGTTTTTTTATTGCACACTTTGTTCCATTGTTGTCAGAACGTATTCGCAACGGGGGGAATTGTATATAAAGAGGACAAAGTTTGCATACTAGGGAAGAAGACATTTGACAAAGAAAGTAGAATACGATACCATATACCCATACCCCCCGGGGGTATATGAAGGGGAAGGAAGTAACATCATGCAAGCAGATAAGAAGAAAATCTCAAGATTATTAAAGACTGCTAGAGGGCAGATTGATGGAATATTGAATATGATTGAGGAGGACCGTTATTGCGTGGATATCAGCCACCAGCTAATGGCAACCGAGGCGATTCTTCATAAAGCGAATAAAGAGATTCTAGCGGCGCATATGAAAAGCTGTGTTATGTCCGCGAAGACTGAAGAAGAGCGAGAGGAAAAGATTGATGAACTGATCCATATGCTCGATAAGATTGCAAAGTAAAGGAGGAAAATGATGAAGAGAAAATTTGACGTAACAGGAATGACTTGTTCGGCATGTTCCTCACGCGTCGAAAAAACTGTAAATAAGTTAGAGGGAACGACACAAGTAACCGTAAACCTTCTTACGAATTCCATGCAGGTAGAATTTGATGAGGACGTAATCGATGAGGCAGGCATCATTGCCGCAGTAGAAAAAGCAGGATATGGTGCAAGCGTCCAAGAAGAGGTAAAGAGTGAACAAAAGAGAAAAGCAGAGGAGCCAAAGAGGGACGTAGTGGCAGAAGCATTAGACAATATGAGAAAGCGCCTAATCGTTAGCTTTGTATTCCTGATTCCACTGATGTATGTATCGATGGGGCATATGGTAGGACTTCCACTACCAGGGTTCCTATCTGGACATTCGGGTGCGGTAAGCTTTGCCTTTACCCAGTTCCTATTATGCTTGCCAATCGTATATGTAAACCGTAACTACTTTATCAAGGGATTTGATACGCTGTTTCATCTGGCACCGAATATGGATTCCTTGATTGCCATTGGTTCCTTAGCGAGCCTCGTATATGGCGTGTTTGCCATTTA
>CALZJY010000076.1 GCA_945787925.1 uncultured Anaerosporobacter sp.
GGCATATTGTTCATCATCATGTTCAACATATCAAATGTCTGCTTCTGCTCAGGAGACATCTGCGACATCAGGAAATTAAAGAAGTTTGGCATTTGTCCACCGTTTTGATTTCCTGTGGCATTCCCAGTACTGGTTGCATTTGCTGTGTTTGCATCGGTACTCGTTACCTTTTCTCTTCCAGCATTGCGATTATTTGCTTGGTTCCGATTTGGATTGCCTCTTGGACCCATGCCAGGATTCATTCCAAACATGTTAAATGGATTAAAGGCATTGAACATATTGAATGGATTGTTGTTGCGGTACCTATTATTGTTTCCACCAAGCCCCTGGGCCTCTAGGATCTCCTCACTATATGCTTGATAAGCCGAATACAGCTTTCTTGCCTTAAACATATTCAAAATCACATCCAGCATATCACTCTCTTGAGGATATGCGACTTCCTTGATGCTTAACAAAAGTTCCTCTGGTTCTGGCTTCCATGCCTCTAAATCCATCGCGGAAATTTCCTCATCCTGACCTCCATTCTCAATGGTGGACATCAGATCGCTGGTCTTTAATAATACCTTCATCCCACCCTGTGCCCTTGGATGTACATGAGGCATTGCCGCTTTTACTATATCAAGGGTATGTTCGTCAAAAAAATTATTTCTTCTCATTTACTCACCCGTCATCTTTTTATACATTTATATTCCGGGTTGCCTAAATTATTCGCTACTCATCAAAATCCACAGAAATATAATAGCCTTTTTCTGTCTGCTTGATATCACTTACCACGCCCTTCGTGCTCTTTAGCCGTTCTCTAAACTTGAAGTTTCCAGACATGGCAACTGCTGGCTCTACTACATAGTAATAGGAGCTTGGAAGTTTTCCTTCTCTCACCTCTACTTCATCTCCAACTTGTACTAATCCTTGTCGTTCCATCTTAAATTCCATGGTCCTCATAACTCTCAACCTCTTTCTAACCGTTTCCTCTAATAACTCCATAATATCATGAACCGTAATGGCAATTCCATCCCCCTCTTTTCCCTCTTCGGCCTATCCTTCTCCTAAACTCATGACTCTGCGCTTTCTACCTTGCTTTTTAAGGCTGTACGTAACCGGGCGGACTCTAGCGCCTTTTCAATGCTTGTAACCATAACTTCTGGCACGAATGGCTTAGCGATAAAATCGGCAGCTCCTGCTTTCCGACAACTGTCCTCTGTCTCCTTCTCACGATCCGCAGTCAAGAAGATAACCGGAATGTCCTTTGCCGACGGCATCCGCTTTAATGCTTCGAGCACTGCCATCCCATCCATCTCTGGCATCAAAAGATCGAGCAAGATGATGTCTGGCCTCCTCTTTTCTACATAGTGAAGCGCCAATCTTCCTGATAACACCGGCATTACATGATATCGTTTTGATAACAGCTGTTTTAGTAACTGCAGATTTGTCTTGTTGTCATCTACCACCAATACACTATACATCTCATTCCTCCTGTCAACCGCTCTGCTGTAAATATCCTTTAATTCTTCTTACAAGATGCTCATATTCAAATTCTTCATAGTCATTGATGATTCCATTTACTAACTCCTGTTGCTCGTTTGATAAGAGCACTTCTTCAGCCTCTGAATCTCCTCTTCTAGAGCCACCATATCCATTTCCTCACAATAGAACTTGATCTGCTCTAAGCATTCTCTTGATAAACGGGCGTTTTGTTTCACCTCTTCTTCGGTGAACCCACTTACGATCTCTAATGCTCTCCTTGCCGTCTCGATGGTCTCATCCATCTTCTGCATCAGTTCGGGTTGCATCTTCCGAATGCTACCACCATCCTGCTCTTTCGCCGCATGCTCTAATCTCTCTGCAATCTCTCCAAACGAATTCGCACCCGCATTATAGCTGGCACTCTTTAATGCATGCATGAAGATCATAAACTCCTTATACTCTAGGCATTCAAACATGCCTTCGACCTCTTTCCTTCTCTCGCAAAGGTCTTTGAAATACGTCCTTAACACATTTAGGTACAACTCTAGGTTTCCGCCAAACGTTCGTACCCTCTCCCTCATCTCGATTCCTTCTAACTGGCTTGCTACCAATTGTAGCATTCCTTCCTTTCCTGGAAGGTCTGGCTGCCTTTCTCCTTCTGGCGCTAACGGCAATACGAACTTACGAAGGATTCGGTCTAACTCCTTATACTCCATTGGCTTTGCAAGGAATCCATCAAATCCAGAACGAATAAACTGTTCCCTTGCCCCGGTCATGGCGTTGGCAGTCAGTGCAACGATTGGCACCGTCTTATAATACGGATCATCCATTCCTCGAATCCGTTTCGCCGTATCCACTCCATCAAGCTGCGGCATCCAATGATCCATGAAAATCAAATCATATCGTTTTTTCTTTACAAGCTGGAGGGCATCATACCCACTGGCTGCCGTATCAATTTCCATCTGATACACGCTCATCATTCCTTTTGCCACATACAGGTTGGTCTCATTGTCATCTACAATCAATACCCTGGCAAAAGGAAGTGGTCGAATCTGCACCATGCTTTCTTGCTGCTTTTCATATTCATACCGTACCTCATCATGATTGATGATATTGATGATCTGGAAGCAAAAGAGCGGAAGGCTGATATGTTGAAGTTCTTTCCTTCTGTTTGTGATTTCCTCCCCTGCATCAAGCAATAGAATCAGCTTTTCTTTTGGAACAACCGCTAGTATCTCCTCCTGTAATAAGTCGAAATATGCGTTAGACAGCATCACATAGGTAGCTTTCTCTCCCTCTGCTAGCTGCTTGACTGTATCGTATACCGTCAGGGAAAGTCCCATTTGCCCTACTGTCTGTTTCATATAGGCAATCAGCATCGGATCCTGTTCCACTAATGCAAGTCGTATTTCCTTTGGATTTTGAATGCTTGCAATCGGTTCCTGTTCTTCCACTTGTTGCGGAATATGGATCGTAAACGTTGCTCCTACTCCGTATTCGGATTCCACAAGGATTTTCCCATCCATTAACTCACAAAGGTTCTTGCTGATGGCAAGTCCAAGCCCTGTTCCCGTGATATTTCGATTCTTCCTTGTATCTACCTGGTTGAACACTCCAAACAGCTTGTCCATATCTTCTGGCTTGATTCCGATTCCGGTATCCTGTACCTTTACCCTAAGAAGGAGCTTCCCTTCCTCCTCATATGTCCCGTCTACTTCTACAAGGACAAAGCCTTGGTTCGTAAACTTAATTGCATTTCCAATGATATTGATCAGGATCTGTTTGATTCTAAGCTCATCCCCGATTAACTTTGCTGGAAGGGTTTGTGCAATCCTTACAAAGAAATGGATGCCCTTATCCACAAAACGGACAGCCATCATGTTCACAATGTTCACCAGCATGGAAGAAAGCATATACGGGCTCTCTATGATTTCAAACTTTCTAGACTCTATTTTTGAAATATCTAAGATGTCATTGATGATATTTAACAGTACCTTGCCTGAATTTCGAATTAGGCGTACCTCCTGTTTGGTCGCCTCCCCAATCTCCCTGCATAATAACAGTTCGCTTACCCCGATGATGGTATTCATCGGCGTACGGATCTCATGACTCATATTGGCAAGGAATGTACTTTTCGCTTCGTTTGCCTGGATTGCCTCCTGATGGCTTTCGTCTAATTTCTGAATCAATTCCATTTTATCGGTAATATCCGTGATGATTACAATCTTTCCGAGCGTTTCTTCATATCGATCGACAATGTCTTTGACGGATAAGTCGCATTTTGCATGGTTGATCTTGCATTCTACAAACAAACTCTCTTTCTTGCCTTCCTTCAATGCCTCTGGCTCCATATCTAGAAACTCATAGATGCTCTTTCCTATAATCCGGCCTAACGGCATGGAAAAGAACCTGCTTGCCGCATTATTCACTAACTGGACCATCTCCTCCTCATCAATAATGATGATCGGCGTATCCACATAGGAATAGACGTATTCACTGACATTGGCAATGGTCATCCTCAAGACATTGTATCGAAGGGAAATCGTATATACGAGCACCACACTAAAGAACTGGGCAATCGCACTCGCTGGAAAGCCTGGCTTTCCGAGCAGTGGAAATATCATATCAAACAATACTCCTACTGCAAAGATTCCCATACAAACCATGGTAGACACCGTCATTTTTCGCTGTCTCTTTCTCTTGCTCGTACGGAATCCGTGATACACAATAATGCCGCCGATCACAAAGATCGTAGTAATATAGGCGATAAATAGCATTCCTCCAAAATACGGCTTGATACGAACTCCCACTGCGCCATACCTGCTCTCTACCAGTGGAATAGTTCCTGTCTCAATGATGATTGGATAGAGCAACAAACTCATAACTGTTACATAACTCTGTAACCCCCGTTGAAACCGCTTGCTCATTTCGGTCCAATAAGAAGCAAGCAGCACTCCCTGTGCAACAACCACTAAGATTCCAATAAATGCAATATTCCGAAAGAAAAGCGCAACCTCAATGCGTTCAGCCAAGATGACGGTCGCATGGCTGAAGCTCCAGATGCCGCTTGCGCCACATAAAATAATATAATGTTGATTATGCTTCTGATTGATATCCTCATAAATCACGATATTAAGCAAAAGCATAAAGGTAATTGTGGCCATAACCACAAGTGTAAATGCTATCCCTATTAGCATAGAATCCCCCTCTTCTTAAACTACCGGTAGGCCATGCGACAACCGGCAAATTTGATACAACCAACAATTGCACTACTCCCTGGTACATTTCTCTCAAGAAGAGGAAGGAATATGTAACTTTGTATTAAAAATTCTCATTTTTTCTCCTTACGTACTGTAAAATCCAACCTATTATATCATAGGGCAGTATCCGAATACTACCCTATTCCTATTCTAACAAAGCTGCTACCTAATGATGTCTAGTGAAAATACAATTTCCCTTAGCGTATCTGCTCCTCTTACGACACAGTCTCCATTTTCAAAATAGACAGTCCTTCCAAGCCGTATCACCCTGCGCGCAGGGTCCAATTCTTCTAATTCATATTCAATATGGTGGGTCAGACACTCCGCCTCGCATTCCATATTCGGACGGAACTTCTTCTCTAACGGCTTTGCAATCGATGCATACTCACAAATCTGTCCTGTCGTCATATAACAAAATGGCGTATGGATGGCAATTCCCACCTTCTCAGGCTTATTCGATACATCTAACTCCCTATGGGTCGGATCGAGTTCAACCATGTGGATTCGATATTTCTTAATAAAGGAGTATAGCGATTTTGTAAATCCTGCTGGAGAAAATACCTGGTTAAAATACTCTGGATATCTTGGATCCCTGTAATCCTTCATGAAGAGACGCCCGAGGTTTACCCGCACACAATACTTCGATGAGATATACACGAGCATTCCATAGTCATTTACCGTGATCTCATCAATCCCATCGTCGAATCTGCAGCTTAACCGGTCCAAAAACTTCTTTGCAGAGCCAAGGTTCTTTTGCGTAAAAACGGGCAATACGAGGGTAATCTTGCAGTCTGCCTGTTTTGCATATGTGAAGATCTGTGTAAAATCCCATTCTGTAAGATGTAAGAAATAATGACTGCAAAAATACGAACCGATATAGATCCGTCCTACCCGGTCCCATCCTTTTTCTTTTCGAACCTGTTCCACATACTCCCCAATCGTCATTCCTGATGCAAGCACCTGCTTGATCAGCTCACAAAGATTGACGCAATGTTCCATAGTGATTTCATTTTCCATAAAGGCCTCCTAATTTCCAAACCGTACTTCTGGGTAATAACAAGACATCCCATCTTCACAAATCCCGTTTTCGTATTCTCCACGAACCATGGCTTCTAGATAGGCTTCTTTTGTCTCACAGTTCTTAGCAATCTGCACATTCTCACAAACGAGACGGATGTCTCTGCAGATATCTTCCCAGTCATCAGTGCGTCCAACAATCTTTCCTGCCTTAACTCCTGCTTTTACAAAATCATAAATGGAACAAAGTCCACAAGAGTACTTATGAAAGTCCTTCGTAAAGAGGCGGTCGTTCTCCTTTACCTCTTCCTGATGGCCTTTCTGTTTGTTTTTCATATAAAGCTCATGAAGACCCTTTCTAAGACTCGCACAAATGGCACAATTTTTTAGCCGATGAAGTCCAAGACAGTTGGCATCCGAAAACGTACATCCATTCCGCATCATGAATACCTCATATTCAACTTCTGGCACTGCCTGCATAATGGAACAGACCTCTTCAATCGACAAATCCCTTGGAAGGATCAGCCGTCTTGCACCTGCCTCATAGTAAAACCTTGCAATGTCCGAATTATAGATTCCACAAATGGTACTGGCCACGCTATCTACACCACATTCCTTAGCAAGTGTTACAAGCTCGATACAGGAAACAATCACTCCATCGACTCCCACTTGCTTTAGCTGTTCGAAATACCGTCTCATATACTGCACCTGCTCTTCCGAATATACGCTAGAATTAAAGGTGATGTAGATACTGCTGCCTGTCTCCTTTACCTTCGGCACCATGGCTAGGATTTCCTCAAAGCTATACGTATTTGCTTCCTTTTCATATCCACTAAGACGGTTTAAATCTGCATAGGCTCCAAACTGCTCGGTCCACGCATCACAATAAAACCCGATATAGAATTCCCTTGCGCCTGCTTCTACATATTGTGTCAGATGTTCTAAATTATTTAATGGAACTAAGACGTTCACGGTAGTCTGCCTCCTTTTCTTATACTCTCTATATTATGGGAACAAACTACCAGATTCATACATTTACGTCCTATTCTTTTGGGCAGGAGAGGCTCCTAGACAAAACGTAAGAAACGGTGGAACTCGCCTTTTGCGTCGTATCTAGCGCCTACTACTGGAATCTCTTTTTGTTGTAACTTCGTTACCACAGCATGCATAAATACTGCATCTGTCTCGATAAATACTGCATCTGGATTTTGTTTTACGATTGCCTCTACTACATCGTCTACCATCGCGTCAAATGCTTCTTCTTTCTTTTCCTTTTGTGTCTTTAGCTGGTCCATGCCTTCTTCTGGGAAGCTGATTCCACGATAAATATGTGAATTTACGTCTGGTAGTTCAAAATCTACTACCTTGCCATAACGTGCTGCTTCTTTTGTCTTTGCTTCCTCCCATTCGCTTGCTGGAACATGGGAAGCATTTAAGAAGAGTCCTTCGCTTTTTTGTTTTTCCGCTTCTACTGGTGTTTCCTTTTGCATACGGCTAAGCTCACATGCCTTGATACAGTCTTCTAACGTAAGGGCAGAGAATAAGAATCCGCTGTTATGGCAGAATGTAGCTGTCTCGATTCCGGAAACTTCTTTGATTTCTTCCTCTGTCTTTCCACACCATTCTTTTGCAAATGGACATTTTAACTTTCTATAGTCAATTTCATCAGGAACCGCTTGTGCGCAGTATCCACCACGGTTGCTTGGATAGATGACGAATTCCACCTCTGTCCCCTTTACATACTTTTTCCATGGCATGGAGCGCTTTAATACCATGATGCCGTCTTTCGCATCTGCTAACGCTTCCTCTACTAACTCTTTCGCACGCATACGTCCTTCGATTTGGGCAAACTCTCCCTTTAAGATGGCTAGCGCCCACTCACTTGCCTTAAGGAACGCATCGTAAGCATCTTCCTCGCTATCCCAACATGGGTTGAAGTTGGAAATTGCTCTTGCAATCACATGCTCTTCTCCAAAGTTATCGTTATAGTCTAACGGTTCGATAAAGCGTCTATCAAACTTTTCCGCTTCCTCTTTGCCTAATAGTTCTGGACCAAGTTCACGGAATAGCAAGCCGAATGCGGCATAAGGCACGCCATTTTCACGCACTGCCTTGTCTTCTTGGTGATGGTCGTATGGACCAAATCCGATATCAAATGCAAGCCCTTCATATTCTTCTGGCACGCGGTTTACACGCTCGATTCGAATGTCTGGATTTATATAATGTAATAATGCAGTAGAAAAGACATCATCCGCATGGAATTTCCCTGCATGAGTCACTGCATGGTCGATTGATTTTATATACTCATAAAATGATTGTGTCATTTTTATTTTGTCACTCCTCGTTGTTCTATTTTTACACCTGTTATAGTGTACCATTTTTGATTTTAAAATGCACCCAGAACCATAGGCTTTCCTAGGTCTTTGGGGCATCGCTGCTTCTCTTAT
>CALZJY010000077.1 GCA_945787925.1 uncultured Anaerosporobacter sp.
TTTTCCGCTCCAAATGCCAACGAGAAGAACACACTTTGCTGCATAGAAAAAAAGAGCCTTGCTCAAGCAAGCTCTTTTTTTCCACTGGTTAAAATAACGTACGTGCTACGCCAAGAATAACGTTCATTAATATATTATTGTTATATAAGAATGATAACCACGTACTATCATTGATCATCTTAAACATGGTCTGGCCAAAGTCTGATCCACTAAATACGGTAATCAGAACGAAAAATACCCAGATAACTACAAGGCTCTTTGCCGCTCCCGCTATGGCTCCGCCCAGTTTGTTCACTGCATTCAGAACTGGCAATTTGCTAATAAGATCTAATACGTTAATAACTACCCCAATCAAAAGTAACGCTACTATGAACACTACGATATACGAGATCGCATTTAGTATCAGACAGGTAATAAATCCTGTCACGTAGTCACTAAACTCAGATACTTTTAGCTCATTCTTAACTTCAGAATTATTATTTACCTTCAGCTGTTCTTTAATGCTTTCAGGTAAACGCAGACTATTAATATACTTAGCCTGCTCCGTAACTCCAGAAATCTTACTATCGATATTTAATACATCAGACACTTTTTCATCTACATATCCGTAGATCCCCTTGTTGCTTTCCAAGGCGCGACTGACCATAGGGCTACAAACCGAAGCGATGATTAATGCAATCATCATAGCCAATACCGAACACACCGTTCGGATTAATCCTTTTCTATATCCACTTATAATCGATAATATCATATAAACTATAACAATCAATAGTAACCAGTTCATCTTAATCCTCCGTTAGTTTAATAACATTGACATTGTTATTATCTATCAAGAAATACTTATCGTTACCACTAATCGGCAGTATCGCCGTTACAGTTGTTTTAAAGGTATCATTGTATTTTTGAACCCCATTTAGTTTCAGTATATGTCCTTCCTCTTCCGAAACGAATATGATTTCCTTACCTGACATAGTGACTGCCTCATACTCAAAATCAATATTACCTTTATACACCTGTTTTCCATTGGTTCCGTAAATTAATACTTCATTCTGATTCTTAGAGGAGGCATCTTCTAATACGACTCCGATATAAGAATCCGTATGGAATACACTCTTTAGATTACGATTAAATGCTACTTGGGCAATCTCCTCATTCTTTTCTGGCATTTCAAATAAGTCAAACCCTGTTTCCGTAAATACACACACTGTGTCATTGCCCATAAATACTACATCTGAAACAATCTTGTTCCCGTAGTCTTTGGCACCTACCATACGGTTTACCTCATTCTGACCTACTTCTGAAAAGCTATAAAAAGTTACTTTGCTGTTGATTACCCCATTTGTTATGGCTACATAGTTCGTAACCATCTTCTTTCCATCATCCGATAATGCAATGTTGATCGGGAACCCATTCTTATTCACATTGGTAAGGGTTTCAACCAACTTATCTTGTATGGATGACTCTGTATTGTACATACGAATTACATTCGTATCCTTATCCTGCATAAGAACGGCAATTACGCCTTGCTTTGCAACCTGAACTTGAAGGATCGGCAAAGTCATCGTTAACTTCTTGCCGGAATTTTTTCCATCAAATACATATACGGAATATCCACCAATATCTGCAACTGCAACATAATCGCCACAAATATCAACAGACGGGTTTCGCATCTCGTAACTTCCATTGAATAGGATATTTCCTGAAGGAGTATACGCAGACACACCATCCTTTGATACCTTTAATACATTTCCTTGGTAGGGAAAATATTGCGCATCGCCTGAAACGCTTCCCTTAATCGCTTTTTCCACTTTATACGAATTATACGTGCGATTGAAATATGCATGGATTAAACTTACACTTACAATTGCTAAAACGGCTACCACTGCCGTAATAATGATTAGCTTTTGTTTTTTGTGGCGTTTGATACGGTTCTCAATCTGAGTATAATCGGATTTGTCCATAAATCTTGCCATATTTCCTATTACTCCTATTAACTCTTTTCTCCTATGTATTACACTATATGATTTTTACATACGAAATACATTGTTAAATTTATTATACATTATTCCGTTAAGAATACCACTACTAATTCTCCTTGTCTGGCATCTTCAGCTTCTGTCCTTCGTAAATCTTATCTGCATTCTCTAGATTGTTTAACTCCATGATTTTCTTGATATAACGCTTAGTCTTATAACACTTTAGGCTAATGGAACCTAGTGTATCCCCCTTTACCACCTTATAGACATCTCCCGGCGTGACAGCCGTCTCTTTGGAGTCCTTGTCCTTAGAACTCTTCTCGGGGGCCTTGTCCTTATCTGAAATTGGCTTAGTTCCATCTATGACGACTTTAGGATTCTTGCTAAGTGTTCCCTCCTTCTCATTTACCGATTTTTTTTGAGGCTTCGTTGCTTCTGCATCATTGGTTGGAGCAATCGTAGCCTCTTCGCCAATCTTTGGTGCTACCGTTGCTTCTTCTGCCACCTTAGTTCCTTCTCCTACCTTCACGACGGTCTTCGCATCCTCGCTACCCGCGACTTCTGCCTCTTTGGTAGGTTCCGCGATTACGACCTTTTTATTGCTTGTCGTTTTTGCTCCATTGAGATTGATGCCAGATAACATGGTCGCTGCAACAATTAATAAGAATAATACCGCAACGGACGCCATTGCATAGCGAACGGACCCTTTTTTCGCTTTTTGTTCTGCCCTTTCACTGTTGCGTTCTAATACCGAGCGGATATTCCTTCCAGCTTCGTCTACATAACTGCTTTCTACCCCGTCTTTTTCTTTATGATCGATCATATAGGTTTGCATTGCCTCATTTTTCTCGTAATAAATGTAATATCCAGACTGTTTTACAAGGCGTTTGTTGTTATATAAATAAAAGGCTTCTTCTCTTTCTACGCTATCGTACAATAAGAGCACCTTGTCATTACCCGCGAAATTATCCAAATGCAACCTCGTAATGCGCTCATCTACTTCTAAGGATAATCCCGGTCTCGTGATGTACCAACCGACTACCTCTACTTGTTCGAAATAGTGCTTGATATCTGCATAGATTCTTGTCCAAGCCTCGTTATCAAACACTTTATCATTTTCTACATCTGCATCTTTTACTGCTACCGCGCCGCTTACAAATATCGTATCTATGTTATCTCTTACCTGGGTTTGTCCAAGTAATACAGCCACCTGGTAAGTTCCATAACTCTTCGTCGCTAAC
The DNA here is from genome assembly GCA_945787925.1 of uncultured Anaerosporobacter sp. Lineage (GTDB taxonomy): Bacteria > Bacillota > Clostridia > Lachnospirales > Lachnospiraceae > KM106-2. Next base: position 3,218 of record CALZJY010000077.1, read on the forward strand.
TGCTTAATGTATGTCATTACGTAGTCTTCGATATAAATTCTCTTTCTGTCGCTAACCTGGCCAACCTGTCTCAAATTTTTAGGTAATCTCATATCTTCGTTAGTTGTTTTCTTTTGAGCTGAATCACTTTTGTTGTTACGAACTTTTTCAACCATAAACCTATCCGTCCTTTCCCAATGGATTAATGATCTGAAAGATTCTTCTGAAAACAAACATGACCGAATATAGCCAATCATATCTTGCACAACAATTCGTGCTGCGGTTTCAAGGGTATAGTAGCATGGTGATTTTGAACTTTTTGTCAAAATAGGATTGCTTATTTTTAAAACTTTTCCTCTTGAACTATATTTTTTTTACTCAAATCGAACTGTTTTCTCTAAAATCTAGTCTCAAATTTCCGTTCTCACCCAAACTTCCCTTGCTTTATAGCAGATTCTGCGATTTGTTTTTTATAAAAAACGTCTATACTAGAACATTCCGGTAATACTTATAATTAGATTTGAAAAAACCGCCTATAGGGCGGAAAGAAAGGAAAAAACATGAGACCAGAGTGCAATACAGAACAACAATTATTTTATTTCAACTGTCTAGATAATGGTGCCATTTATAAATTTTGCCGCCAGCTTTTTCACCTGATTGAAGAGAAGGTAGAGAAAAATCAAAGTATCGTAATCCTCTGTATTGGGTCGGACCGTGCTACCGGCGACTGTCTCGGCCCTATTATCGGATATAAGCTTGAAAAGCTGCAATACAAAAACCTCGCCATCTATGGCACCCTAAGCAAACCTGTTCATGCAAAAAACTTAGAAGATACGTTGCGTATGATTGAAGCAAGACATTCGAATGCCTTCGTAATTGCCATCGATGCTTCCCTAGGCAAGGACAAACATGTCGGATACGTGACCCTTGGAGAAGGTTCGTTAAAACCTGGCATCGGAGTGGATAAAGAATTGCCTCAAGTGGGGGACATCTGCATTACCGGCATCGTCAACGTGACCGGATACCTAAACCATATGCTGCTGCAGACAACAAGGCTCGATACCGTGATGCAATTGGCAGACTTTATCTGCATCGGACTTCGCTATGTACTACGGCAACAGAACTATACGCCAGTCGCAATTACCTCCTCAAGATAAATCTTCGCTGCCTCAGAATGATTCTGAACCATTTTTTATAAGTAGATTAGAAGTTTTTCACAAGTTGGACATAAATTGGTCACATTTCCTCTATATACTAATACTCGCAAGAGATTTTTATACATTTTAAATACCCCTTCTCATTATCTATGAAGAGATGGCAACCCCTGTCACCCCTCTTCATAGCATATGATCGCTATCTCATATCCGTCAAATGTGACGATAGCAGAAAAAAGGAAGTATCTACCCCGATACTTCCTTTTTCTATCTTCATTATAACTCAACTCTACCTTCTAATGCTCGAAGAAGAGTCACTTCATCAATATATTCTAAGTCGCCACCAACGGGAACCCCACTGGCAATTCGGCTTACTTTAATTCCTGTCGGCTTGATCAGCTTGCTAATATACATCGCTGTCGTCTCACCTTCTAGACTTGAGTTCGTCGCTATAATTACTTCATCTACATCACCTTGCAGACGCAACATAAGCTCTTTTAGCTTGATGTCATTTGGTCCGATACCAAGCATTGGAGAAATTGCGCCATGTAATACATGGTACACGCCTTCATATCTGCCTGTCTTTTCATAGGCTGCCAAATCTCTAGAATTCTCAACGACCATGATTTCGCGTTGATTTCTCTTATCACTGCTACAGATTGGACATACATCCTGATCAGTAAGCGTACAACACTTCGTGCAGTATTTTACGTTCTTTTTTGCTTCCGTAATCGTATTACTAAGGCTCATAACCTGATCTTCAGGCATGTTAATAATATGGAAGGCCAAACGTTGTGCTGATTTTGAGCCAATGCCAGGTAATTTTGATAATTCTTCGATTAGCCTGCTAATCTGTTTGCTATAATAATCCATTAGAATGGAAAGCCTCCGCCTAAGCCACCTAATCCACCTGCGATGGAGTTCATCACTTGACCAGATTCTTCATCCATTTTTCTAAGTGCTTCATTTGTTGCAGCAACGATTAGGTCTTCTAACATTTCGATATCGTCTGGATCTACTACTTCTTCTGTTAACTTAACAGAAACAACTTCTTTTTTACCAGATACACAAACAGTAACTGCTCCGCCACCTGCTGTAGCTTCCCAAGTTTTAGACTCAAGCTCTTTTGTCTTTTCTTCCATTTGTTTTTGCATCTTTTGTGCTTGTTTCATTAAGTTGTTCATGTTGCCAGGTAGTCCTCCTGGAAATCCACCACGTCTTGCCATATTATTTCCTCCTTGTATATGCGTCTTTATTGTTATTATTAATCATATTCCACATTTGGCGTCTTTATCAGTTTGCTTATATCAGAAAGTCTGTCAAATCCATCTCTTCCTTCACTGACAATCTTCGTTTTGATATCGACTTCTTTGCCTGTGATTTCCCCAATCACCTGCTTGATGTGTTCCATGGTTTGTTCATTGTCCACGTACGCACGGTCTAGTTCTTGGGTAAATGCAAGCACTAACTGATTGGATTCATTCACGGTCGGTTTTGCTGAAAGAAGCATCATTCTTACCGCTCCATCCACCATGTTAAGAATCTGATTCCAATTCGCTGCTATCTTCTTAACATCCTCTGGAAGCGCTTCTACTAATACTTTTTGTTGTTCTACTGGAGCTTCTACTGCCGCTGAAACAACTCCTCCATTGGATGATGGCTGCTGTCCTGTGACTACAACCCCATGTTCTAACTTTTCTTCTAACACGCGAAGACGGTCAATTAACGAATCGTAATTCGTTTCCATCTCCGGCTTGCATAATTTGATACAAGCAACTTCTACTAGTACACGCTTTTGAGACGCATATTTGATCTGATTTGCCAGTTCCGAAAAGATTCTAATATAACGCATCAGCGTATCTAACTCAACCTCTTCTGAAACCTGTTTCATCTGCGCGTAATTTTCCGTCGATACTTCAATCATATCTTCGGCATGTTCTGAAGTCTTAAGCAGCATGAGATTTCTTAAGTACCATGTAAAGTCTACCACAAACTGCCCTAATTCTCTACCCTTAATTACTAGCTCCTCGATGAGCTCCATGCAGGATACAACCTGTCTATTTAGGATATCCAAAAGTAGCTGTTGGAATACTTCCACATCTACTGCGCCAAGTACTTCAAGTACTTTATCATAGGTAAGCACTTCTCCATAGTTAAACGCGATACATTGGTCTAACAAGCTTAGTCCATCACGCATGGAACCATCTGCTGCCTTTGCCACATAACGAAGTGCCTTTGGTTCTACCTCTACCTTTTCCTCTTCCATCAGTTCTGCCATTCGATCTGCGATGGTATCGATGGAAATTCTTCTAAAGTCATATCTCTGACATCTAGAAAGAATCGTAATCGGTATCTTATGCACTTCTGTTGTCGCAAGAATAAAGATGACATAAGATGGTGGTTCTTCTAATGTCTTTAACAGGGCATTGAACGCACCTGCCGAAAGCATATGAACCTCATCAATAATATATACTTTATATTTTCCCTCCGTTGGAGAGTATTGCACTTCATCAATAATCTCACGGATATTATCTACACCATTGTTAGAAGCCGCATCGATTTCTATTACATTCATAGAGGTATTATTTAAGATACTCTTACAAACTGCACACTCATTGCATGGACTGCCATCCACTGGATGCTCGCAGTTTACTGCCCTTGCCAAAATCTTTGCAATAGTTGTCTTACCAGTACCACGTGTCCCACAAAATAGGTATGCATGTCCCACACGTCCAGACGTAATCTGGTTCTGTAGCGTCTTAACAATATGCCCTTGACCCTTTACATCTTCAAATCCAATTGGTCTAAACTTACGGTATAAGGATGTATAAGACATAATTTACCTTCTTTCTAATCTCCAAATACAATTCCAAGATCTTTCATTTCTTTTATAAATGCACTTTCCGGATCGATCCGTTTTAACTTTCCTGCCACTTCAGAGAGTGGTACCGGTATCAGTTCTCCATCTCGAATCCCTACCATATAGCCAAACATTCCTTCTCTTATAAATGCTGCTGCCGTGGAACCAAGCCTTGCTGCTAATACTCGATCATAGGCACTCGGTCCTCCTCCACGCTGCATATGGCCAGGCACGGTCACCCGCACCTCTTCCTTTGTCAGTGCTTCAATTTCCTTACCTATTTTATACGAAATAGAGGCATAAGGCAATGCCCTACACTTTTGCTTATATTCCTTTTTGGTAAGTGCCGCATCTTCCTTCGAGATGGCTCCCTCTGCCACTGCTAAGATCGTATAATTCTTTCCTGCTGCGATTCGTTCCTTAATACTCTCCCCAATTTTATGAATATCATAAGGAATCTCAGGGATTAAAATGAAATCAGCTCCCCCTGCAACACCAGCATATAAAGTAACCCAGCCGACTTTATGCCCCATGATTTCCACGATGAAAATCCGGCTATGAGAGGCTGCGGTCGTATGTATACAATCAATTGCGCTTGTTGCGACTTCTAATGCACTATGAAATCCAAAGGTCATGTCCGTGCCCCAAAGGTCATTATCAATCGTCTTTGGCACAGTCACGATATTCAACCCCATCTGACTTAATAAGTTGGCGGTCTTATGGCTCCCATTGCCTCCTAATATGAGAAGGCAGTCTAATCCGAGCTTCTCATAGTTCTCTACCATGGACATTGTTAGGTCCGTTCCTTGTTCTCTTAACTTCATAATTTGTTTGAAGGGCTGCCTCGACGTTCCTAAAATCGTCCCTCCCTTAGCACCAATCTGTTCAAAATCCTCAGCATGCATAGTTATATACTGCCCATTTATAAGACCTTTATAACCATTCTGAATCCCGATAATCTTCATCTCTGGAT
>CALZJY010000078.1 GCA_945787925.1 uncultured Anaerosporobacter sp.
ACCAGTTCCCGGAGGTCCTACTAATAAGGCACCTTTTGGAAGCTTCGCCCCAATCTTTGTATACTTCGCTGGATTATGAAGGAAGTCAACTAATTCCGTTAAGGATTCTTTCGCTTCTTCCTGCCCTGCTACATCCTTAAATGTAACACCAGTTTCTTTTTCTACATAAACCTTTGCTGTACTTTTTCCAACGCCCATCATGCCACCGCCGTTTTTGGAAATCATACGGTACATAAGCCATAGGAAAATCCAGATTCCTGCAAGTGGAAGGATGTAAGAACCGATAAAGTTCATCACGCTAGAACCTGAGCTTGTCACTTTACCACTGAAGTCTGCTCCAGAATACTCTAAACGTTCTACTAGATTTTCATCGTAGATACGTGCTGCATAGTAAGTGATATTCTTATTGGCATCACCCTTTAGCTTAAACTCGACCTTGTCTCCTTGGACTTCGACCTTCTCTACTACTCGTTCATCTAATAACTGAACAAACTCTTTATATGACTTTTCTTTATAAGTACTCGCATTAATTATGCTTTGCATATAAGTAAATAGCAAAAATAACAGTAATGTCGTAATGACACTTATGATAATGACATTCTTATTATTTTTTTTACGGTTATCTTTGCCGTTGTCATTCTTATTTTCCATATTACGCCTCCTCTATTTTAAAGTAGATCTTTGAAGCTTTGTTTCTCCTAATTTTTGTCTAATATAGACAGTATCAATTATAATGAAAGCAAATATATAAATCAATAGAGGAAAGTCTTAAAATTCTATTAGATATCTCTAAACAAGTCCCCTATTTCCTAACCAAAGTCAACGTATTCGACTTTATTATCATGGCTATTTTTCAAACATTCTAAACTTAAATTCTAACATTATCTTTCTTTTTTAAGTTTTTAAAATTAAGTATGGAGTTTTCTCACTCATTGCGTTATAATGCTTTTTTAATATTTTGACTGGATATTTTTACATACTAAAGGAGCAACTTTTTTTGACCTTTAGGGTATGTCATGGACGTCGTGCCTTTGGCACACTGCACTGGCTCCATTGTTTTACTTAAGTTCAAATTTATAATTCATGGTATATAGGAGGAACAAGATGGCTGTAAAATACGTATTTGTAACAGGTGGTGTAGTATCTGGACTTGGTAAGGGGATTACTGCTGCTTCCTTAGGAAGACTTTTAAAGGCTCGTGGCTATAAAGTGACGATGCAGAAATTCGATCCTTACATCAACATCGATCCAGGTACGATGAACCCAATTCAACATGGTGAGGTCTTCGTAACAGAAGATGGCGCAGAAACGGATCTTGACCTTGGTCATTATGAACGTTTCATCGATGAAAAACTTTCGAAACAATCCAATGTAACAACAGGGAAAATTTACTGGTCTGTATTAAACAAGGAACGTCGTGGTGATTTTGGTGGAGGAACCGTTCAGGTAATCCCTCATATCACAAACGAAATCAAATCCCGCTTCTATCGTAATGACGGAAGCGACGAACAGCACATTGCGATTATCGAAGTAGGTGGAACGGTAGGGGATATTGAAAGTCAGCCATTCCTAGAATCCATTCGACAATTCCAGCATGATATCGGACGCGAAAATGCAATCCTGATCCACGTAACATTAATTCCTTACTTACGTGCATCTGGAGAAATGAAAACGAAGCCTACGCAAGCAAGCGTAAAAGAACTTCAAGGAATGGGTATCCAGCCAGACATCATCGTCTGCCGTACGGAACTTCCACTTGATCAAGGAATCCGTGACAAGATTGCCCTATTCTGTAACGTGCCAAACAAGAATGTCATCCAAAACTTAGATGTTGAAACATTGTACGAAGCTCCACTTGCGATGGAAAAAGAACATTTAGCAGATATCGTTTGTGACTGCTTAAAACTTGATTGCCCGACTCCAGATTTGGAAGACTGGACAAACATGGTACACGCATTAAAGCACCCAGAAAAGGACGTTACGGTTGCCTTAGTTGGTAAATATACAGCACTTCATGATGCTTATATCTCTGTCGTTGAATCCTTAAAGCATGGTGCAGTCGCACATAACGCCTCTGTCTCCATCAAATGGATTCCTTCTGAGGACTTAACGGAAGAAAATGCCGCAGAACTATTAGGGGATGTTCATGGTATCCTTGTTCCTGGAGGATTCGGTGACCGTGGAATCGAAGGAAAAATCACAGCGATCAAATATGCTCGTGAACATGAGGTTCCATTCCTTGGCCTTTGCCTTGGCATGCAGCTTTCCATCGTAGAGTTCGCCCGTCACGTGGTTGGATTCGCAGATGCCCACTCCGCAGAACTTGATCCAAGCACAAACCATCCTGTGATCCATCTAATGCCAGAACAAGACGGCGTAGAAGATATCGGCGGTACGTTAAGACTTGGTTCTTATCCATGTATCTTAAAAGCTGGTTCTAAGGCACACGAAGTATACGGCAGTGATTTAATCGAAGAACGTCATAGACACCGTTATGAGGTAAATAACTACTACAGAGAAGATTTAGTAAAACACGGCATGGTGTTATCCGGTACTTCTCCAGACGGACGTATCGTGGAAATGGTTGAGCTTCCAAACCACCCATGGTTTGTCGCAACACAAGCCCATCCAGAATTCAAATCCAGACCAAACCGTCCACACCCATTATTCCGTGGATTCGTTGGCGCTGCATTAGAACACCAAGAACGATAAAAAGACATCCAAAGGGCTGCCACAGCAATGGCAGCCCTTTTCCTCCCGTCTTTATTCCTACTAATCCAATATGTATTAATGTATTTGTTACTTTTCTGTTTCATAAAAATATGGTATACTTGGAATAATAAAACTAATTATATCAACTAGAAAGAGGATACTATGTCAGAACAATTTGTCAGAACCGAACTATTACTTGGCACAGAAGCCATTGAAAAATTAAATAACTCCCGCGTCATCGTATTTGGTGTTGGCGGTGTTGGTGGATTCGCCGTAGAGGCCCTTGCAAGAACAGGCGTTGGTACGATCGATATCGTAGATGATGACCGTGTAAGCGTTTCTAACATCAATCGTCAGATCATCGCCACACATTCTACTGTTGGACAATACAAAGTAGAAGTCATGAGAAAACGTATCTTAGACATCAACCCAAACTGTACCGTAAACGTGCACCAATGTTTCTATACTCCAGAAACAGCCCCAAACTTCAACTTCAGTGATTACGATTATGTGGTGGACGCCATCGATACGGTAACAGGAAAGATCGAACTTGTTATGCGTGCAAATGAAGCAGGTACGCCAATCATCTGCTCCATGGGTGCTGGAAACAAATTAGATCCTACTCAATTTGAAGTAACAGACATCTATAAGACAAGCGTATGCCCACTTGCGAAAGTAATGAGAAAAGAGTTAAAGGCTCGTGGCATCAAGAAGCTAAAAGTTGTCTACTCCAAAGAACAACCTGTAAAACCAAGCCAAGATGAAGCAATCAAATCCAAAGAAAAGCCAGCTGCCACTCCATTAGAAACAAGAAGCAATACTGCAAAACGCCAAACACCAGGAAGTACTGCTTTCGTTCCTTCTGTTGTAGGTCTTATCATCGCAAGCCAAGTCGTATCCGACTTAATCAAATAATAAAAAACCCTTGTAGCGCATCTGCACTACAAGGGTTTTTCTTATTGTCTGATTCTCTCGATATGGATTGCAAGATAACCAATCTCAATATCAGAGAACGTTGTATTTAATTCTGTTGATAACTTGGCGCAAAGTTCCTTTGCCACTTGGTAAGCATGGGGAAACTCTGCTTTCACATAAGGGCTCATATCCACTTTTAATTCTTCCTTCTTAAGCACACGTGTAATCATATACTTGATATGTGTCATAAGACGTGTATAGGAAAGCGATTCCTTATTGATCTTCATATTGAACTTATTTTCAATCTCATCAATCATATCGCTTACTAAAACAGTGACACTCATCGTTCTAGATACATGCTCGCTTGTAAGAGCGGAATGAATATGGAGTGTGATATAACCTACCTCATCATCATTTATCGTGATACCCGTATATTCACGGATAATGGCTCTTGCCTTTAGGGCAACTTCATATTCTTCCAAGAATAACGCTTTGATATCACTCGTAAATGGATTCTGAATACTTAAATCATTTTTCGCTCGTTCGATTGCAAAGGAAATATGATCTGCTAGCGCCAACATGATTCTTGTGTCAATTTTTCCAAACTTTTCTTCTGCTGCTAAAATAATTTCATTGGATATATCAAAATACATAGGATCAACATTGTTAATGACACTTAACGAATCTTCTGTTGATTTTGTTTCTTGAAGTGCGTATTCCTTTACACCTTCTAACGATTCAAACTCTGTCTTCTCTCTATTGTGAAAGCCAATGCCTTTCCCCACAAAGATGCATTCCTTTCCATTTTCGAGATTTACAGCCAATATTCCGTTGTTATTTAATACTTTAATTACCTGATACATTTACCTTATCCTCTTCTTTTGATATATCCTAAGCGAATTATTTTACAGTGAAGATTTCATCTCCAACTTGGCTTTCACCAGTCTTAGTAAGATTGATTTCTTGACCATCTCCTAAGTTAGTGATGATAAATGGAGTTGCAACGCTTGTTGCATTTTGTCTGATATATTCTAGATCAAATTCCATTAATTTATCGCCTTGTTTTACTTTATCGCCATCATTTACAAGAACGTTAAATCCGTTTCCTTCAAGTTTTACAGTGTCTAGGCCGACATGGATTAGTAATTCTAATCCGCCTTCTGCTGTTAAACCGATTGCATGTTTTGTAGGGAATACAAATGTTACTTCTGCATCACATGGTGCATATACTGCATTGTCTTCTGGAATGATTACAACACCGTCGCCCATCATTTTTTCAGAGAATGCTGCATCTGGAGCTTCTGTAATACTTGCAACGCTACCTTTGATTGGATTTTTAAACATTACTGCTTCTGTGTTTGCAGTTGCTGTTTCTTCTGTTGTTGTTTCTTCAGATTTTACTTCTGCCATACCAGCTACTTCTGGTGCTCCTGCATCGATATAATCTTCTAAGTTAGATTTGATTACACTTACTTTTGGTCCGTAGATTACCTGAACGCCTTCACCTTTTTGGATCACGCCTGAACATCCAGATTCTTTGAATTTTGCTTCGATTACTTTGCTAGGATCTTTTACTGTACAACGAAGTCTTGTTGCACAACAGTCAACATCTGAGATGTTATCAAGGCCACCAAGACCTTGTACGATTAATGCAGAAACTACGTCGTCTGCAGAACCAGCTGCTTTTCCTTCTTTTGCAGCGTTTACGTCAGCTCTTGTGTAAAGTTTTACTTCACCGTCACCTTCTTCACGACCTGGAGTTTTGTAGTCAAATTTCTTGATTAAGAATGAGAATAAGAAATAGTAAACTACGAAGTAAACAACACCTACGATTACGATCCAGATCCAGTTTGTCTTAGCGTTACCTTGCATTATACCGAATAATGTAGCATCGATAAGACCACCGGAGAATGTCATACCTACACCAACTTTGAAGATGTGCATTAACATGTATGCTGCACCTGCAAGTACACAGTGTACGACATATAATAATGGTGCTACGAATAAGAATGTGAATTCAAGTGGTTCTGTGATACCTGTGATTGCACTTGTTAATGCTGCAGATAATAATAAACCACCAACTACTTTACGTTTTTCAGGTCTTGCACATTTGTACATTGCTAATGCTGCACCTGGTAAACCAAATATCATTAATGGGAATTTACCAGACATAAAGCGTGTTGCTTCTACGCTGAATTTTGTTACAGAACCATCTGCTAATTGAGCGAAGAAGATGTTTTGTGCACCTTGTACCATTGTTCCTGCAACTTCCATTGAACCGCCAAGGCCTGTTTGCCAGAATGGTAAATAGAATACATGGTGAAGTCCGAATGGAATTAACGCTCTTTCTGTGAAACCGTATACCCATGTTCCAGCATATCCGGATTTCATTACGAAATCACCTAATGCAAAGATTGCAGTTTGGATGGCTGGCCAGATAAAGGACATTAAGATACCTACGAATACGTATGTGATACCAGATACGATTGGTACGAATCTAGATCCACCGAAGAAAGAAATTACTTGAGGTAATTCAATCTTGTAGAATCTATTGTGTAGGGCTGCTACACCTAAACCAACGATCATACCACCGAATACACCCATTTGAAGGGAGTTGATACCAACTACAGATGCGATAGAACCTGCTGGTAATACTTCTTCTAACCCACGAATGTTAATCATTGCGGAGATAGAAGCATGCATGATGAAGAATGCGATTGCTGCAGATAATGCGGCTACTTCTTTCTCTTTCTTTGCCATACCAATGGCAACACCGATTGCGAATATAATCGGTAAGTTTGCGAATACAATGTCACCGGCTTGGTTGAATACTTGTAAAAGGGCGTTTAAAATTGTTCCTTCTCCTAAGATTCCGGATAAGCCGTATGCGTTAATCATTGTTTCGTTTGTAAATGATCCACCTACACCTAATAACAATCCCGCTACTGGTAAGATTGCGATTGGTAACATAAAGGATCTTCCGACACGTTGTAAAACGCCAAAAATCTTATCTTTCATAAGCTTCCTCCTAAAATGTTATTATAAGCAAATTTCGAGTGTCTACGCTTTAGGAATGCCTTTTTTATTTCCTGTTTTGTATTTTATTTCCAATACAAAAAAAGCAGGCATTGACTAATACGTAGCAACTCATACGTTTGCTCATGTATAGTTAATGCCTGCTTACCAGTAACACACTATGTTGATATTATAATATATTTTTCGCGCTCATGCAACAATGAATTTTTTTCCATCTAATCTAAACTAATTTTTTTGCACATGCGATTGCTAAGGATCCTGGTCCGATATGGCAGGATACGCTTAGAGATAATGGTTGAACCAAGATATCTGCATTTGGCCAGATTGCTTGTACGTCTTGTTTGAACGCTTCTGCTTGTTCGCGGTCATGTGTATAGGCAACGTATACGTTCATCTTTTCTGCATTTGGATCGCCAAAACGTTCTGTCATATCCTTTTGCATTGCAGAAAGCATTAATTTCTTCGCACTCTTCATCGAACGTGCTTTTGTAAATGCATCTAGCTTTTCGCCTTGAATCGTAAGTACTGGTTTGATGTTTAGTACTGTTCCTACTGCTGCTGCAGTTGCTGTGATACGTCCACCTTTCTTTAAGTACTTAAGCGTATCTACTGTGATGTAGATGCTGGATTCAAATTTGTTTTCTTCTAAGATTTCGCGAATTTCTTTCGCACGTTTCCCTTGTTGTGCAAGTAGCACTGCGTTCATTGCAGACTGGCGTTGTGTTACAGAAATTCTTTGATTGTTTACTACCTCGACTTTGCCATCGTAATCGTCTGCTAACATGATTGCAGTCTGGCAAGATCCGCTTAGTCCTGAAGACATTGGAATGTATACTAACTCATCATATTCTTTTAATGTCTCGTCCCAAAGATTCATAACAGACTCAGGTGTTGGCTGGCTTGTTAATACCTCTGCATTTTCTGCTAATTTATTATAAAATTCTTCTTGAGATAAGTTAATATCTTCATAAAACGTTTCTTCATTGATCATAAACGGCATAGGGAGGACGAAAATGCCTAATTCCTTGCTTTCCGCTTGTGTAATACCACTATTACTATCTGTTACAATTGCAACTTTCATCGGTATTCTCCTTCTCTTATAGCTATACTTTTCATCTATGATACCTATTATATAATAAAAAGTCCATAAAAGTAATATAAAATTTCATCTTAACCCAATTTATACTATTGTTTTTACCCTTATTCTTGCAGTTTTTCTAAGCGCTTCTGTGGTGCTTCCTGTTCAAACTTGATGCTTAAACTTGCCTTCGTTTCATGGACCGCATTATAGTACCACATATATGCCTCCTGTTTATCTCCGATTCCTCGGTAGAACTCTCCTAACTCGTAGCAAAGTTCAGAACAAGGCGACGATGCCATGGCTTTCATCGCATACTTGAAAAATCCGATGGTATCCTGACGGAGTCTTGCACATCTCGTCAATACGCAAAGCGTATCCGTAATCTCGTCCATGCTTCGATTCTCTTCTTCTAGTACCCTTAAG
>CALZJY010000079.1 GCA_945787925.1 uncultured Anaerosporobacter sp.
GTATGAATTTCTTCAATCCCTTCCTCAACTAAGATAACACGTCAAAAGGAGCAGCGCCTATATGGACACTACTCCTTTGGTGATTATTAGTACATTCCTGTGGACTGTACGATTTTTGCTTGATATCCATGCTCTTTTAATGCTTTTACGATCGCATTCTTATGTTCATGTCCAAATGCTTCCATCGTAATTACAAGTTCTACTGCAGCATTTCTATTAATGCTTACGAACTGGTTATGCTCTAAACGAATTACGTTCCCTTGTTCTTCTGCAATCACTTTAGAAACGTTGTTTAATTCGCCCGGACGATCCGGTAATAATACGGATACCGTAAATACACGACCTCGTTCGATTAATCCATGTTGTACGATGCTTGCTACTGTAATGACATCCATATTACCACCGCTTAATACAGATACGACTTTCTTGCCTTTGCATTTCAAGTGTTTTACAGCTGCTGCAGTAAGGAGTCCGGAGTTTTCTACCACTATCTTATGATTTTCAATCATATCAAGGAAGGCTACTACTAATTCCTTGTCATCAATCGTAATGATCTCATCGATATTTTTCTGTATGTATGGGAAAATCTTGCTTCCTGGAGTCTTCACTGCAGTACCATCTGCAATTGTTTCCACGCTAGGAAGAGAGACTACTTTGCCTTTCTTCAGGGACTCCTGCATGCAGTTTGCACCTGCTGGCTCTACACCAATGACTTTGATATTTGGGTTTAATAACTTCGCCAATGTGGATACCCCTGCTGCCAAACCGCCGCCACCGATTGGTACTAAGATCATATCTACGGTTGGAAGTTCTTGAAAGATTTCCATTGCAATCGTACCTTGGCCAGTTGCTACAACTTCATCATCGAATGGATGAATGAATGTATATCCCTTTTCTTCTGCCAACTGCAATGCATATGCACATGCCTCATCATATACATTTCCATGTAATACGACTTCTGCACCATAACTCTTTGTACGGTTTACTTTGATTAGTGGAGTAGTTGTTGGCATTACAATCGTTGCTTTTGTATTGTATAGCTTTGCAGCATATGCAACCCCTTGTGCATGATTTCCTGCTGATGCTGTAATAAGTCCTTTTTTACGGTCTGCTTCGGAAAGCGTACTAATCTTGTAATAAGCACCTCTAACTTTATATGCTCCTGTATACTGCATGTTTTCAGGTTTGAAATATACTTTGTTGCCTGAAGCTTCCGAAAAGTATTCACTATAGACTAACTTTGTTTTATTGATTACTTTTTTTACCGCCTCAGTTGCTTCTTCAAATTTGTCTAATGTCATCATACCTTTACGTCTCCTTTATTTAGTTTCTATGTATAACAGAGATGCCGCCTTCCCTTATCAGCCTATGTAGGATAAAGAGAGTCTAGCATCTCCGGTAACAGCTTATTCTCTGTTTTTATTCTTCTGTTTTTTTGTCATTACGTTCAAATAATGCATTTACAAAGGAATCCGCATCGAATTTTTGTAAATCTTCGATTTTTTCGCCAACACCGATGTATTTTACAGGAATGCCCATTTCGGATTGAATTGCGATTGCAATACCGCCTTTGGCTGTTCCATCTAACTTTGTTAATACGATACCTGTGATATCTGCTACTTCCGCAAATTGTTTTGCTTGCGCTAATGCATTCTGACCTGTAGTACCATCAAGAACAACTAATGTTTCACGATATGCTTCTGGATATTCGCGATCGATTACACGATTGATTTTACGAAGCTCTTCCATTAAGTTTTTCTTGTTATGAAGACGTCCTGCTGTATCACATAATAAGATGTCTGCATTACGTGCTTTTGCCGCATTGATCGCATCATATACTACAGCGGCTGGATCAGAACCTTCTTGTTGTGCAATGATATCTACACCTGCACGGTTGGACCATTCTGTTAACTGTTCGATTGCTGCTGCACGGAAGGTATCGGCTGCTGCAAGCACGACTTTTTTATTCATGGATTTGAATTGGCCAGCAAGTTTACCAACGCTAGTTGTCTTACCAACGCCATTTACACCAATTAATAAAAGCACAGATTTTTTATCCTCAAAATCATATGCAGTTTCTCCAACTCTCATTTGTTCTTTAATGCTTTCGATTAATAAATCTTTACATTCTTTTGGATCTTTGATCTTTTGTTCTTTTACTTTTTCTTGTAAGTTCTCAATGATTGCAGTCGTTGTTTTCACTCCGATATCTGCCATGATTAGAATTTCTTCTAATTCTTCGTAAAAATCATCATCGATATTAGAAAAACCATTGAATACATGGTCAATTCCGGAAAGAATGTGATCTCTTGTTTTTGTTAGTCCTGCAACAAGACGACCAAAAAAGCCTTTTTTCTCTTTCATATTGCACCTCAAGTCAATTTATTATCTTATAATACCAAATAACTTCTTAATTATCTAGCTCATTTTCAATTAAGTTTACACTTACTAGCGTAGAAACACCTTTTTCTTGCATTGTAATACCATACAAGCGGTCCGCCATCTCCATAGAACCACGTCTATGAGTGATAATGATGAACTGAGTTCTATTTGTTAATTTCTTAAGATATCTAGCATAACGGTCTACGTTAGATTCATCTAGTGCCGCCTCAATCTCGTCTAGAAGACAGAATGGGGATGGTTTTAAGTTTTGAATTGCAAACAATAAACTGATTGCTGTTAATGCCTTTTCTCCACCAGATAGCTGCATCATGTTTTGAAGCTTCTTACCAGGTGGCTGTGCATTGATCTTAATTCCCGCCTCTAATAGGTCTTCGTCTTCTACAAGTTCGAGGGTACCCTTACCGCCACCGAACATTTCCTTAAACACTTTATCGAACTGCGTCTTGATCTGACTGAATTTCTCTTCAAATTGCTTACGCATTTCCATATCTAATTCTTCGATGATTTTTAATAAGGCAGCCTCTGCTTCTACCAAGTCATCGCGTTGTGTTAATAATAATTCGTAACGCTCTTGTAAGTTCTTATAGTCTTCAATCGCATTCACATTAACATCGCCTAAGGACTTGATTCTACCTTTTACTTGGCCGATTAACTTTCTCATCTCTACAAGGGAATATTCTTCTTCCTTTCGCATAGAAAGGGCTGTCGAATATGTGATTTCATACTCTTCCCACATATAGTTTACATGATGAGTCATTGCATCGTCTAATTTTTCAAGTACGCCTGCCAATCGGAAACATTCCTTGTCTAAGGTATTAATGTGAGCCGACAATTCTTCACGCTTTGTAAAGAATTCCTTATGCTGTTTGGAAACCTCTTCTCGTTCTCCCACTAAGCTAGTGATTTTCGCATCCATTTCTTGTACTTTAGCAGAGAACGAAGATACATCTCCATTAATTTTCTCAATGGTTGCTTGTTTTTCTTCTACTACTGCTTGCGCTGCCTGGATACCAGTGTCTAGGGAAGCTTTTTCTTCTTCTAGACGCTTCACTTCGTTACGCACACGTTTTACATTTTCAAGAGCGAACTGCATGTTTTGCTCTAATTTCGTAATCTTGATCTTTAATTCAGAGAAATCACTAATTACTGATTGATACTCTTTCTTTTTAACCGCGATGATTTGTGTTAATTCCTTGATTCTGCGGTCATTTTCTTTCGACTTGTTGTCATTCTTGATCAATTCATCTGTAAGGGAGGCAAGCTTACCTTTTAACTCTTTTCCTTGACTTTCGATTTCCGCACTTTCTCGCGAAATATCTTCAAAGTCATGCTCTACATTCTTTAAATCCACCTTTGTCTGGTTTAATGTCAGACGTTCCGTATTTAGATTTAAACGGCATTGTTGTTCCGCTTTTACATACTCTTCTGCTTTTTCTTCCAAGCTTTTTTTCTCTTGTTGTTTTTCAAGCAGACAATCTTGTAGCTTGCGTCCAGCCTCTTCAATCTTTACAATATCCGCCTTGATATCTTCAATTTCTCTACGACGTCCAAGTAAGTTGGAACTATTTTTAAACGCACCACCAGACATGGAACCGCCAGGATTTAATAAATCACCTTCTACCGTAACGATACGAAGGGAATACTGGTATTTTCTTGCCAAGGCAATCGCATTGTCGATATGGTCTACGACAACGATTCTACCTAACAAATTTTCTACTACTTGCTTGTACGCAGGATCGGTTTCTACAAGTGCAGATGCTAGCCCGATTACCCCTGGTTCATGAAGCGCCTTTTCATTATAGAAATGGCTCTTATTCGAAATACTTGTAAGAGGTAGGAACGTAGCTCGTCCAAATCGATTCTTCTTTAAGAATTCAATCAATGCTTTTGCTGTTTGTTCGTTATCTGTAACGATATTTTGAATACTTCCACCAAGTGCAGTTTCTACTGCAATTTCATATTCTTTTTGCACCTTTACGATATCCGCTACAACACCGTGGATTCCTGGATACGTCTTCTTCTGTTCCATAATCCTTCGGATACTGTTGCCGTAACCTTCATAACGCTCTGTAATATTGGACAAATACTCTAAACGAGATTTTTCTTTATGATATAGCTGGCGCTTATCATCGATTTCTTTACGAAGGTCAGCCATTTGATGACTGATTGCAAGAATCTTATCATCGTTTGCCTTGCGGGCTTCTGCTTCTTTCTCTAATTCGTTGGTAATCTCTAAAATCTTTGCATTATGTGCATTGATCTTTTGCTTATAAATCGCCTCATCGGACTTATTCTTTAATACACGTTGTGTCAACGTAGTTTTCTTTAAGTTAT
Organism: uncultured Anaerosporobacter sp.; assembly: GCA_945787925.1. Lineage (GTDB taxonomy): Bacteria > Bacillota > Clostridia > Lachnospirales > Lachnospiraceae > KM106-2. The sequence goes on from CALZJY010000079.1 coordinate 4,738, forward strand.
TTTGCTCTAAGATTGCCTCATAACGTTGCATTTGTGATTTGATATTGGAATCTTCACTTAATAAGTCAAAAATCTCCGCTTTTAAATCATCAATCGTATGGTTCATCTTGATGATTTCTTTGTCCGATGCTTCCATCGCCTCTTCCATCACACGTTGTTCTTCTAGCAACTGATTAAATTCTTTGGCTACTACATCTTTCTTCTCGTTAATTTCTTGTAACTCTTCTTGTTTTCTATTGATATCCCCATCAATAGAATCCTTACGACCAACTAACTGATCTTTATTTTGTTTGGCTGCATTAATTTGTTCGTTTAAGACTTTGATCTCACTATCTTGTTGCTCTTGTTTCAAACGATTCTCACTTAATGTATTCTTTGCCTCATCTATTTTTAGATTGAATTCTTCAATCGACTGTTCTAATTTCTCATATTCTACTTTTGCAAGAGAAAAGCTTTCCTTCGTAGAATTTAAGTCATTTGTTGCAATGGCCATCTTTTCTTCTACGCCCTTTTTCTCCCCCTCAATACGGTCATGTTCTAGCAAGAACAGATTTACATCCAAACTCTTTAATTCTTCACGATATTTTAGATATTCCTTTGCCACTTGTGCTTGTTTCTCTAATGGCCCTACCTGCTTCTCAAGTTCTGATAAAATATCGTTGATACGATAAAGATTTGCTTTCTCTACTTCTAGATTTTTTTGTGCCGTTTGTTTTCTTTTCTTAAATTTTACAATACCAGCGGCCTCATCAAACAATTCTCGACGTTCTTCTGGCTTTCCGCTTAGGATCTTATCGATCTGCCCCTGTCCAATGATAGAATACCCTTCTTTACCGATTCCGGTATCAAGAAGAAGCTCCTGTACGTCTTTTAAACGACAATTGGAACCATTGATCAAATATTCGCTCTCACCAGAGCGAAATACTCGTCTTGCAATTTTTACTTCTTCATAATCAATATTGAGCGCATGATCGGAGTTATCCAGCGTAATGGCTACATAAGCATAGCCTAACGGCTTTCTAGCTTCTGTCCCTGCAAAGATGACGTCCTCCATTTTGGCACCACGAAGCTGCTTGGCACTTTGTTCACCAAGCACCCATCGAATGGCATCTCCGACATTACTCTTACCAGAACCGTTTGGCCCTACGATTGCAGTAATTCCGTCATGGAATTCAAACAACACCTTATTTGCAAAGGACTTAAAGCCCTGTACTTCGATGCTCTTTAAATACATTAATTAATTCTCCCGCTCTCTTTGAGTTTTAATAACGCTTTATATGCTGCGTTTTGTTCTGCTGCTTTTTTTGTTCTTCCTGTACCTTCTGCAAGTGGCTGTTCTCCAACTTTTGCAGATACGGTAAATCTCTTATTGTGATCTGGACCTTCTTCAGAAACCAATTCATAAGAAAGCGTTTCTTTGCCTTCACTTTGAATCACTTCTTGTAAGATAGTCTTGCTATCAAAAAAGAGTTTTTTATGCTCGATGTCGTTTAAGATATATTTATGAATGAACTCTTTCGCACTAGTAAAACCACCGTCAAGAAAAATCGCACCTATTACTGCTTCTAACGCATCTGAAAGAATCGAGTCACGATCTCTTCCACCTGTCGCATCTTCACCTTTACCAAGTAATAGATAATCGCCCAATTTAATATCTCTTGCACATAACGCAAGGGTTGGTTCACAAACCATACTGGCACGTAAACGAGTAAGCTCGCCTTCTTGCATTTGCTTGTGTTCTCCAAAAATAAATTCACTGGATACTAATTCAAGCACTGCATCACCTAAGAACTCTAAACGTTCGTTATTCTTTAGCTTATCATATCGCTTTTCATTCGAATAAGAACTATGTGTAAGCGCTTGTTTCAGCGTATCTTTCTTTTTAAATATATATCCAATCTTCGTTTCAAAAGATTGTACATTTTCTTTCACTTTCATTGTTTTCCTCCTAAATCAAATGGGCTGTCACATAGCGGACAGCCCAAATTAAACATTAGTTTAAAGCATTTTTAATTTGCTCAACAGCATCAGCCACTGTTACGATGTCTTCAGCATCTTCATTTGCAATTTCGATATCAAATTCTTCTTCGATGCCCATGATTATTTGAAAAATATCTAATGAGTCTGCTCCTAAATCATCTACAAATGTAGTGCTCATTGTAATTTCGTCTGCATCCACATTAAGCACTTCACTAATAATTCTTTGCAATTTTTCAAATTCCATTATTTCTCACCTTTCTTTATTAGTCGTTATTACCACTAATACTATCCTTAATTTTCTGATTTATATTTTGTTCTTTAAATGCAACGCACTGTATGATTGAATTCTTAATCTCTTTGCTCTTTGAACTTCCATGAGTTTTCACTACTAAACCGTTCAAACCTAACATTGGTGCTCCACCATATTCTGAAGCATCAAATGATTGTAATGTTTCTTTTAAAGCTGGTTTTACTAATGCAGCACCGATTTTACTTCGTGTCGTAGACATCAAACCTTCTTTAATCGTCTTAAGCAACGCGCTACTTAATCCTTCGTAAAGTTTTAAGATTACGTTACCAACAAAAGCTTCTGTAACGATTACATCTGCTTTTCCATATGGAATATCACGAGCTTCAATACTCCCGATAAAATTAATATCTGTACAGTTTTTCAGTATAGGATATGTTTCTTTTACTAAACTATTCCCTTTTTCCTCTTCAGCCCCAATGTTTACAATTGCAACTCGGGGATTTTTGATTCCAACTACATGTTCCATATAAATAGAACCCATTTTAGCAAATTGAACTAAATGAGAAGATCTTGCGTCTACATTCGCGCCACAATCAATAAGAAGTGACACCCCTTCAATCGTAGGAATTAATGGTGCAAGTGGTGAACGTTCTACACCCTTTATTCTACCAACAACTAGCTGACTGCCTACAAGAATTGCTCCAGTGCTTCCTGCTGAAACAAAACAATCGGCTTTTCCCTCTTTTACCAATTTCATAGCAACAACGATTGAGGATTCTTTCTTACGACGGATCGCCATAACAGGAGCCTCATCATTTGTAATGACGTCTTCTGCATGAACAACTTCAATCTGACTTTCATTATAGGAATACTGTTTTAATTTTTCTTGGATTAATTCGCTTTTACCAACCAGAATCACCTTAATATCCTGATTTTCATTAACCGCCTCTACAGCTCCTTTTACTGTTTCGTCAGGGGCAAAGTCACCACCCATAGCATCTAATGCTACATTTACTTTAGTCTGCATTGTATTTCCTCCCTGTTATTATCTATTAAACAATATACTAGATATTGTAATAGAAATCAATAAGAATTTATCAAAAAAAGTAATAAGGACACGAGGGCCAAACACCCTTTTATTTTTTGCTTTTTT
>CALZJY010000080.1 GCA_945787925.1 uncultured Anaerosporobacter sp.
AGCAGGCTGTACGATTGGAACGACAATGCGTATCACGGACGTTGATATCAAAGGCTTCTTTGATCATGTTACTCATAGGAAATTAATGAAACAAATCTATGCTATGAATATTAGAGATAAGAAATTACTCTATATTATTCAGCAGATTCTAAAAGCCCCTGTTTTGTTACCCGATGACTCTTTGATGGTACCAAAGGAAGGTACTCCGCAAGGTGGTATTTTATCACCGCTTCTTGCAAATATTGTTCTAAACGAACTGGATTACTGGGTCGAAAATCAATGGACTAACAATCCTGTTGCTGTTAAGTACTCTCATAGGACTTATAAAACAGGAACAAAGGATATGAGCCATGGATATAGGGCTATGAAAACCACTAATCTCAAAGAGATGTTTATTGTTAGATATGCTGATGATTTTCGCATATTCTGTCGAAATAAAGAATCAGCAGAGAAAACAATGATAGCAGTAGTTCAATGGCTTAAGGAACGTCTAAGACTAGACGTTTCTCCAGAAAAAACCAGAATCGTTAATTTAAAAAGGCAATACTCAGAATTTCTGGGAATCAAGATGAAAGTGCAGAGGAAATCTGGCAAGTACTTGATAAAGTCACATATAACTGACAAAGCACTTAACACCATTAAAAAAGAATCTATGGAAGCAATCAAACGCATCCAGCATGCAAAGGATGATAAAGGTATTGTTGAAGCTATTAATAGTTACAATCTACAAATTGCAGGTTGGCATAACTATTATAATATGGCATCAATGGTTAGCTCTGATTTATCAAAGATTGCTCATCCGCTAAAAATAAGGATTAATAATCGTCTTAGTGAACTATCTATTAAGAAAGAACCAAATCATCCAAGTCAGTCTGCATTTGTCAAGAAATATGGCAAATCTAAACAGGCAAGGTATTTCGGAGATTTCCTATTAGTTCCACTATCATATGTCAAAACTAAACCACCGATGTGTATGAGAAAGAAAATCAACAAATACACGCCGGAAGGTAGGGAGCTAATTCATAAGAATCTAAAATTTGATACATCCATAATGTATCAGATGATGAAGCAAAGGTTATACGGTAGAAGTATTGAATTCATGGATAACAGAATATCCCTGTATTGCGCTCAATACGGCAAATGCGCTGTTACCGGTAAATGGTTCGATTCTGTTGATGATATTCATTGTCATCACAAATTACCTAAACATCTGGGTGGAAAAGATAATTATGAAAATCTCACATTGATAGATAAGAAGATTCATATTCTTATTCATGCGGTAAATGAGGAAACGATAGTCAGATATCTTCAGGTGTTGGATTTGAATGCTGAAATGGTTAAAAAGATTAATGGGCTTAGAAAGTTAGCAGGTAATGAACCAATCGTAGCATCTATTTAAAGATGAAAAACATTTAAAGCACTAATATAAACCATATAAATAACCTTATTATACTTATACGATGGAACGCCGTATGAGGTGAAAGTCTCACGTACGGTGTAGAGCGGGGGAAAAGCTGGAGATTATATCAAAGGGTTACCTATCGCTATGCATGGAAACCGTTCGATTAAAGAAGAATCGTATCGAACTACAGAAGCTAGATAAGTTGATCTATGACAAGATTCCATCAGGATTTGATATCCGAAAGACTCCCCACGCGTATAATGAGGAGATTGATCTTACGATAAAAGGCATGAAGTTAAAAGTGGAAGAGGAGTTTACGACCATTCATAACTATATTGATGTGGAAGAAGGAATCCTAAGAAAAGGAGCGGTATCCGCAAAAGAAGGAGAAAAGCTTTTGATTCCAATCAATATGAGGGATGGTTCTCTAATCTGTGTTGGAAAAGGAAATGACGACTGGAACTGTTCGGCGCCACATGGGGCAGGAAGATTGATGTCCAGAAGAGAGGCAAAGAATACGTTTACGGTTTCCGAATTCAAGAAACAGATGACGGAAGTCTATACGACATCCGTCAATGCCAATACATTAGATGAATGTCCGATGGCATACAAGGGCATCGATGACATTGTAAACAATATTGGAGAAACTGCGGAAATTGTAAGCAGGATTTATCCAATCTACAACTTTAAAGCAAGTGAATAAAGAGGCAAAGGGTTGTTGAAGATTGTGATATTTGACAGCCCTTGGCTTAATAAAAGCGAAATAAATGCAAAAAAATGTTTACATTTATCGAACTATAGTATATACTGTTCGTGAATATAGAATAAGTATAGCAAACAGACAAGTAAGATAAGAATGTGGGAAATCTCCTACTTTTTTTTACAGTCGTTCACGTTAATGCTGTAAAGCGTTTAAGCGTTTAAGTGGAAAAGCGGAGAAACAGTAATATACTTAAGAAAATTAGGAGGAATACAGTGGAAAGAGAAAATTTCGGGTCGAGATTAGGATTTATCTTAGTATCTGCAGGATGTGCTGTTGGACTTGGTAATGTATGGAAGTTCCCGTACATCTGTGGTGAAAATGGTGGAGCAGCATTTATTTTAATTTATTTATGCTGTTTATTATTATTAGGGCTTCCAGTAATTATCTGTGAATATGCGCTTGGTAGAGGGAGTCGTCGTACAATTACAAAGGCATTTGATGAATTACAGCCAAAAGGAAGCAAATGGTCTCGTTTAAAATGGCCAGGTTTCATTGGAAACTATGTGCTTATCATGTTCTATACAATGGTAGCAGGATGGATGCTGTATTATGCATATCTAATGATTTCTGGAAAATTTGTAAATGCAGGTGTAAACGAAGTGCAGCATATGTTCTCTAATATGTTAGCAGATCCTGTTACATTATTTTTCTGGACAGCAGTCGTAATCGTACTTTCTTTAGGCGTTTGTTCCCTAGGATTAAAAAATGGGGTAGAACGTGTAACGAAAGTGATGATGATACTATTAATTACATTGATGGTAGTATTAGGGGTACGTGCCCTTACTTTATCTGGTGCAGAAGAAGGCCTAAAATTCTATTTAGTACCAGATTTTAAAAAGATGACAGAATATGGAATCGGAAGCGTCGTATTTGAAGCAATGTCACATGCATTCTTCACATTAAGTGTTGGTATGGGGGCGATGGAGATTTTCGGAAGTTATATGAAGAAAGAACGTAAGTTAGTAGGAGAGGCAGTCAGCGTATTATGCCTAGATACGTTTGTAGCGCTTATGGCAGGGATCATCATCCTTCCTTCCTGCTTTGCATACGGAATCAAGCCGGATGCCGGTCCATCCCTTTTATTCGTAACATTACCGAATGTATTTAACCATATGCCAGCAGGACGTGTTTGGGGAAGCTGTTTCTTCATCTTCATGTCATTTGCAGCACTTTCTACGGTAATCGCCGTATTTGAAAATATCGTAATGATGTTACAAGATGGATTAGACTGGTCAAGAAGCAAGGCAGTCAAAGTCAATATCATTGCAGTCGCAATCCTTTCCTTACCAGCAATTTTAGGGTTCAACGTATTAGCGGGATTTGAACCACTAGGAAGCGGAACAAACATTATGGACTTAGAAGATTTTATCGTATCATATAACATCCTTCCACTTGGAAGCTTGATGTGCGTATTATTCTGTACAAGAAAGAATGGATGGGGCTGGGATGCGTTCTGTGCGGAAGCAAACACAGGGAAAGGAATCAGCCTTCCAAATGCCGTACGTGGTTATATGACATATGTCGTTCCATCTATTATCGTAGTAATCTATTTAAAAGGATATTATGATATGTTTGCACCAAAAGGAACAAAATCGCTTATTATTTGGATGATTGTTGCGGTTGCAATTATCGTTGGACTGATGAGCATCGTATTTGGAAAAACACGAGTGAAAGAAAAGGAAGTAGTCACGCTAGAAGACTAGCAGGACTGAGAGAAGGTCAAACCTAAGAGGGTTTGGCCTTTTTATTACATAGGAAATTGTTCTGTTTCCAAGTAGGAATTATGAAAAAGACATGGTATAATGGATTTTGACAAAAAGACTAGACAAAGAGAGGACATTCATCAATGGAACGAAACATTAGCCTAGAAGAAATTTCTGACGGCAAACGCTACGGATTAAATGATATGGTAAAGGCAAGCTGTAACGATTGTAAAGGCTGCTCTGCATGCTGCGAAGGAATGGGCAATTCCATAATTTTAGATCCCTATGACATATATCGATTAACAACAGGACTTGGTGTAACGACAGAACAGTTGTTAGCAAACCAATTAGAGCTAAATGTAACGGGAGGATTGATCCTTCCAAACTTAAAGATGCAAGGAGACCGAGAATGTTGTGCCTTCTTAAATGAAGAAGGACGTTGTTCCATCCATGCGCACCGTCCAGGAATCTGTAGAATCTTCCCGCTAGGAAGAGTATATGAAGACGGTAAATTCGATTATATCTTACAAGTACATGAATGTAAGAAGCAAAATCGTACGAAAGTAAAGGTAAGCAAGTGGATTGATACACCAGACCAGAAGAGAAATGAGGAATTCATCTTAGAATGGCATTATTTTATCAAGGAATTAAAAAGACGTATCCAACAAGGAATGGATGAGGCAGTCGTAAGACAGCTTAATATGTATGTGTTACATCTATTCTATCTCACTCCATATGCTAAAAACGTAGATTTTTATGAACAGTTCGCAGAACGTTTTGAAAAAGCGAAAGGATTGTTAGTATAATGGAGTTTTATTTTGCACCATTAGTCGGTGTGACAGGATATGTGTATCGAAATGTACACCGCGAGCTATATCCAGGGATAGAGAAGTATTTTGCACCGTTTATTTCTCCCAATGAGCAAGGGGTCTGCAAATCAAAAGAGATGAGGGACATCCTTCCCAAGAATAATGAAGGAACGAAGATGATTCCTCAGATTCTTACGAACAATGTGGAGTATTTTAGAGAGACGGCAAAACAGTTGTTACACTTTGGATATGAGGAAATCAACTTAAACCTAGGTTGTCCCTCTGCTCCATTAGTAAAGCGTGGCAGGGGTTCTGGATTCTTAGCAAGAAGGGAAGAGTTAAAGTATTTCCTAGAGGAAATTACAAAGATCCAGGGAATGCGATTATCCATTAAGACAAGGCTTGGAAAAGACAACCCAGAAGAGATTTATGAACTGATGAAGATCTTTAATGGCGTGCCGTTGGAGGAACTAATCATCCATGCAAGAGTGCAGCAGGATTTCTATAAGAATACTCCGAATATGGAAGTATTTAAGGAAGCTGTGGCAATGAGCAGGCATCCAATCTGTTATAACGGAGATATCTTTACAATCGAAGACTATCATGCCTTTGTAAGAGATTGTCCAAATGTAACTAAGGTAATGCTTGGAAGGGGCTTGTTAAATACGCCTGACATGGTAACGAAGTTAGCGTATGGGGAGGAAACGGAAGTGCCGGGAATCCGGGCATTCCATGACCGAATCTACGAGGTATACAAGCAAGAGATTACAGGTGAGTCCCATATATTAAATCGAATGAAACAATTTTGGTTTTATTTAAATCATAATGCAATAGTAAACAATCCTTCTTGGAACTTGGTAAAAGAATGTGATTCCATAGAAGCATACGATGCAATTGTAGAGCAAGTGATTGCAGCGAGAGAAGAGTAGATACGAAAGAGGAAGCTAGATGAATACATTAGCTTCCTCTTTTTTGTTGCATAGGAAATACTGCTGCAATTTCCTATATTAGCTCATTGGTCTTTCTGGATAGCGTGGGGTGACTGGTTTTGTTTTTTGTAGCGTTGAAGCAGGATGGGAAGGTGGAGCATAGATAGAATATAGCTTTAATGGCTTATATCCTATATTGCTTATATTATGCCAGGTTCCAGCAGGTACGATAATTATATTGTCTGAAGTTAGTGGAGCAGACATGGAGAGGGCGTCTTTGGAAGCTCCCATCCGTACAAGTCCATACCCATCCTCGATTTTTAGGATTTGATCAAGGTTTTTGTGCATTTCGACACCGATATCTTGGTTTGGAAGAACGCTCATTAACGTGATTTGCACAAATGAACCCGTCCAAAGGGCGATTCGAAAGTTATCATTTTTTATGGTCGCCGTCTTAATATCGATGACTGCTGGTAATGGTCCATAATCCATTAATTTGTCGTTGGCAATTAAGTTGTTTGGCTGTTCGATAGAGTTGGGTTCTAACTCGCTCACATGCTACCTCCTAATAAGACTTTCTAATAGTATATAAAGAATGTAAAAATATGTTCATTTTACCGAATGGGGAGGAAGCAAGCGGGAAATAATACGTAGTAAAAGAAAAGGTGGTGACAGAATGTCTAAAGTGGGTAAAGTCATAGGACAGGCAGCGGAATCTGTAATGAAAACAGGTGGTGTTGTAACAAAACGAGGTGGAGAAGTCATTAGTGGTTTAGGTAAGACAATGGGCATATCTGAGGAGGCTTGTTCTAAGTTTGAGGAAAAAGCAGAAGACTTAGGAAAAGATATGTATTATGCAAGTGGAAAGGTTGGAGACAGCGTAAAGAACTTTTCTGACGAGATTACAGATAAGACAAAGAAGGCGTATTACACAGTAAAAGATAAGTTGGATCGTTAAGTTTAAACATCTTATATTAACAAAAAAGTAAGCAGTTGTAAGAGGAACTTTTAAAGAGCTTACAACTGCAATATCAAGGAGGGGGCAATGAATAACGATGAGAAAAGAAAAGCGAAACAACAAAGGGCTAAAAGTGTTATTTTTGTTGCTAATTATCGCATGTGGAGCGGCAGGTAGTTTAGGGTATCTGTATATGAAACAGTATGAAAAGAAGACAGATCCGAAACGATTATTTGGGGAATACATAGAATGTTTGAAACAGTCCGATTATAAGGGGATGTATATGTACTTAAGCGAACATAGCAAAGAGAAAATAACAGAGGAGGCATTTATTAAACGAAATAAAAACATTTATGAGGGAATGGAGGTAACGGATATTGAAGTGAAGGTTCTTCCTTCTCAGTTTAAGAAGCTTGAAAATGAAGAAGTAACCTATGAAATGAAATTTAAGACTTGTGCAGGAGCGGTAGCGTTTCAACAGACGGCGACATTTGTGAAAGAATTCAAAGATTATGGGTTAGAATGGAAGGATTCTTTGATCCTTCCAAACTTAACGGTAAATGATAAAGTTCGTGTGGCTACTTTAAAAGCGTCAAGAGGTCGTATCTTAGACCGGAACGGAAATGAGCTTGCAGTCCAAGGAAAAGCCTCCTCTGTAGGATTAGTTCCAGGAAGAATGAATAAGAAAAATAAAAAGGATTTGAAGAAACTTGCCAAGTTACTCGATGTTTCCGTAGAAACCATAGAGAAGAAGTTGCGGGCAAGTTGGGTAAAAGAGGATTCCCTCGTACCAATTAAGACGATTGATAAAGTAGATGAGGGGAATTTGCTGTTAAGCCAGCCAGATAAAGAGAATGAGAAGAATAGCGAGCGTCAGGCAGAAATGTTAGAGATTCCAGGAGTAAGCATTGAGGATGTCAGCGTAAGACGGTATCCATATCGCCAGATTACATCCCATTTGATTGGATATGTGCAGAAAGTAACCGCAGATGATATTAAGAAGCATGCAAATGAAGGATATACCGAAGAAAGCATAATCGGAAGAAGCGGTGTTGAGGCTGCATATGAGAAGCAGCTAAAAGGCCGCGCAGGATGTGAAATTAAGATTGTAGATGAAAAAGGAAAGAAAAAAGATGTGGTAGCCATGACCGATCGTAAGGATGGAGCAGATGTACAGCTTACGATTGATATAGAGCTGCAGACGGCACTATATGACCGATACCAAAAAGATAAGAGCTGTAGCGTGGCAATGAATCCAAATACAGGAGAAGTACTTGCCTTAGTCAGCACCCCAACCTTTGATGCGAATGAATTTATTTTAGGAATGTCAGAACAACGATGGAAGGAATTGAATTCCGATAAGGCAAAGCCAATGTATAATCGGTTTAAACAAAGTCTTTGTCCGGGCTCCTCTTTAAAGCCAGTCATTGCATCCATTGGAGTAGAGACAAACTCC
>CALZJY010000081.1 GCA_945787925.1 uncultured Anaerosporobacter sp.
CAATAAGTATGCAGAGCTAGAAGTAGCGCTTAGATATGATATAGAACCGGATAGAGAGAAGTATTACGATGTTACCAAATGGGCAGTGAATCAGAAGGAAATTGGTGAATATGATTTCTCTAATTTCACCTATTGGTCTGAGTCAGTAAAAGGGGAGTAAGGTTTTTTTAATTAGGCAAAATAAATCATATTTGAAGGTTGTCCCCATATAATATAACGATATCCTTTGGAAAGAAGCGAGGAGTGGGATTATGGGGAAGAAGTGCATAAAGGCAGCAGCAATCATGGTAGCGCTGCTTATCGTGCCATTGGCGATTACCATGATTTTTTCAGGCATGCCAAAGAGCATGAAGCAAGAAGCAAAAGAGGCATTAGGCAATCATGGATCGAAACCCACATCGTATTCCATGGACGAGTATATTATGATGGCCATGATTGCCAATATGGATCTTTCTATGAATATGGAAACATTGAAGGCGCAGGCGGTCATTGTGAGGACGACCATTTATGAGAAATTAGAGGAGTCGTCAGAAAAGGCTCTTACATTAGAAAAACTAGGATTAGAGACGATGACGTTAGACCAGCTGAAAAAGCAGGTGAGCATAGAAGAGTATACGACTGCGGTGTCGAATTTGGAAAATGCCATTTATGGCACAAGAGGAGAAATCCTAACGTATCAGGGAAAGCCAATCAAGGCATTGTTCCATTATGCCAATACCGGCAAGACAAGAAGCTATAAAGAGGCATATGGAAAGGAACTTCCTTATTTAGAAAGCGTGGATAGTGAAAAAGACGTGCAGGCAGAAGTCGGAATTACCACGAAAGAGTACAAGAAGGCAGAACTATTAGGGAAGTTAAAGAAGAAATATACGATTACGGAAGTGACCGAAGACAATTTGGTCGATGCGTTAGAGATTAAGGAAAAAGAGAAGACAGGTTATGTGCATACGGTGAAGGTAGGAAAGGTCGAAATTACGGGAGAGGCATTTGCTGAGATCTTTGGTTTAAACTCCACCAATTTTTATTTGGAGGAAAAAGAAGGCGGCATACGGATCGTGTGCCGTGGAAAAGGGTCTGGACTGGGATTCAGCCAATACGGAGCGAATCGGATGGCGGAATCGGGAGCAAGCTACGAAGAACTTTTGCGCTATTATTATCGAGGAGCTGAGATATGTCATATAGAGTGATATAAGGTAAAAGGATGTCGAAAACATTTTTACCAGTTTTAGCAACAAATGTATAAGGAACCTTTTTTTGGTGAAAATACAGTTAGAGGTGATAACATGAATAAAGACAGATTTTCAAGAATCCTAAAAAGCAAAGGATTTTACTTATCCCTTCTAACTGGTGTCCTAGCTATAGCAGCCATTTGTTTTGTGTGTTTCAATATGAACACAGATAAGAATAAGAAAAATGGTTTGACAGACCTGAATGGTAAATCAATTACGCAACAGACGGAAAAGGATCAGAAGAAGAGTGACGATAAGACAACAAGTAAGGAACCACAAGACAAAACAGTAGTTTCAGATAACACAAAGAAGGATACGAAGGACAAGACATCGAAAGATACAACAAAGAAGTCTGCGGATAACGATGGGAACGTATCCGAAAAGGCATTAGCAGAAGAGCAACAAGAAAGCGTAGCAGCAAATAGCAAGGCAAAGAAATCTACTCTTTCTTTCGATGAAGATGCAACACTTGCATGGCCAGTAAAGGGCGACATCATCATCCCATATGATATCGAGCATGGAGTACAGTTCTTGACATTAGGCCAGTATAAATGTAGTGATGCAATCGTAATCAGTGCAAAGGTTGGCACAAAGGTTAAGAGTGCAGCAAAAGCCAAAGTCGTAAGCATCAAGAAAGATGAAGAATTAGGAACGATGGTAACGACAGATATCGGAAGCGGATATCAGATTACGTATGGACAATTAAAGAATGTAAAAGTAAAAGTTGGGGAAACGGTAAAGCAAGGGGCTGTGATTGGCCAAGTTGCAAAACCAACCAAATACTATGTAGTAGAAGGTTCTAATCTTTACTTCAAGGTTACGGAAGACAACGAGTCAGTAAATCCAATGTATTTGTTAGATTAGTAGACCGTGGTTATTCGTGTGTAGCTTACCATAAAATCAAAAAAGTCTCCTAGTTGAGACTTTTTTGATTTATAGGGAACTTTTTGAATACGTAGTTCACTTTGTTCTTTTCTAGTAACACATTAGACAGGATGGCATATACTATAGTAAAGAAATCATCAAAAAGAGTTTCTGTACATATAAAAAAATCCGCGACCGAATTTTTTTTTACGAGATACTCTTTTTGGTGATGTACTAGGTCATTCGGTTGCTTTATATAGATAAGGGGAGGCGTTTGCCTCCCCTTTAAAATTTACCCGAATAACGAGTGTAAGTTCTGCTTGCATGAGCTTGGCGACTGTCCCGATAACGAGAAGAAGCGCGCAAAGCGCGTTTCTTCTCGTTCTTATTTAATAAGAAAGGTTGCCACTACTTGGTACATCAGCATAAAGTGACAGAAGCTTCCACCCATCACGAAGAGATGGAAGATTTCATGGGAGCCGAAGTTACGATGCCTGCTATTAAATACTGGCAGCTTCAATGCATAAATAATACCACCGATGGTATAAATAATGCCTCCGATTAATAGCCACAAAAAACCGCTTTGTGGAAGCGCATTGATGAGTGGTCCAAATGCAAGCACACTAGTCCATCCCATTAAGATGTAGATGGCGCTAGAGAGCCATTTTGGACAATTCACCCATACGGCCTTTAGGATGATGCCGCCGATTGCCATCGACCAGATTAAGAAGAAGAGGAACCATCCCAACGTTCCCCCAAGTACCACGAGACAAATAGGAGTATACGAACCAGCAATCAGGACGCTGATCATCATATGATCGAACTTCTTTAGCCGTTTGTTTACTTTTTCCGAGATATCAAGCGTATGATATAGCGTACTGGCTGCATAAAGCAAGATCATGCTTACGATATAGATCGTAAGGGAGATGATATGAATCGTATCCGGATTGGTAGCTGCCTTGATTAACAGTGGCGTGGCGGCGAAGATTGCCATTAACATTCCGATAAAATGGGTAATCGCACTCCCAGGATCTTTTGGTTTTAGTCTGCTCATAAAAATAACCTCCTTACCTAGCACATGTCGTTTTTTATAAAAAAATAATACTAATATTATGTTATGTAGTTTTTAAAACTATGTATTGTAGTTTAATAATACATCTTATAGTTTTAAAATGCAATAGAAACATTGTATGAGCTATGTTATAATAGGGAACAATAAAAATAAGCGGAGGTATGTCATGGAAGTAGCTGTTGGAGACGTAATAAAATTAAAGAAACAACATCCGTGCGGAAGTTTCGAATGGGAAGTGCTTCGTGTAGGAATTGACTTTCGTTTGAAATGTATGGGATGTGGCCATCAAATCATGCTTCCAAGGAAGCAAGTGGAAAAGAGTATTCGAAATATACGAAAAAAATCCCAAGAATAATATTCTACTTGAATTCTTGTACATGTTATGCTAGTATATGTAACTGTGATATGTTAAATATATTCCTTGCTCTTATTTAGATATAAGGGCCAGAGACCAAAAGGAGGTGCAAGCAACTATGAACAAATATGAATTAGCCTTAGTTGTAAATGCAAAAATCGATGATGAAGCAAGAACTGCTACAGTTGAAAGAGTAAAAGAATACATTACTCGTTTCGGTGGTACAGTAACTAACGTTGATGAATGGGGTAAGAAAAGATTAGCTTACGAAATTCAAAAAATGCGTGAAGGCTTCTACTACTTCATCCAATTCGAATCTGATTCTAACTGTCCAAACGAAGTTGAACAAAACGTTCGTATCATGGAATCTGTAATCAGATACTTATGCATTCGCCAAGACGCATAATAAGGAGGGGATTCCCCAATGAACAAAGTTATCTTAATGGGAAGATTAACTAGAGATCCAGAAGTGAGATATTCTCAAGGTGAAAGTGCCATGGCTATTGCACGTTTCAGTTTAGCTGTTGATCGTAGATTTAAACGTCAAGGAGAAGCAGATGCTGATTTTATCAACTGTGTTTCTTTTGGAAAAACTGCAGAGTTTGCAGAAAGATACTTAAAGCAAGGTACGAAAGTCGTTGCATGCGGTAGAATCCAAACTGGTAGCTATACGAATAAAGAAGGTCAACGTGTTTACACAACTGATGTTGTTGTAGAAGAAGTTGAATTTGCAGAAAGCAAAGCAGCAAGCGAACGAAACAGTGGAATGGAATTCGGTGGTGGTTTTCAACCAACTTCTAGACCAGCTCCAAGCCAAGCGGCAGGGGATGGGTTTATGGATATTCCTGACGGTATCGATGAAGAGTTACCATTCAATTAGCATTTAATTATAAGGATATAAGGAGGTCATGTTGTAATGCCAAGCAATAGAACAGAAAGAAGCGATTCTCCTATGAAAAGAAGAGGCGGACGTAGACGTAAGAAAGTTTGCGTATTCTGCGTAGATAAAAATCATACAGGAATCGATTTTAAAGACGTTAATAAATTAAAAAGATATGTGTCTGAAAGAGGTAAAATTCTTCCAAGAAGAATTACTGGAAACTGTGCTAAACACCAAAGAGCGTTAACAGTAGCTATCAAGAGAGCTAGACACATCGCTTTAATGCCATACACTACTGACTAATCATTAGTTATTTGTGAATGGAAAGGCCGGTGGGCCTGCGTAAGCAGGTTCGCCGGCTTTTTTATTATTGCATAACGGAAAAAACTGTGTTAAATATAGGAAATTAGTCACAGACATTCCTAAAAACGATGGATTTCGACAATTCATTCTACGTATAATACCGGATGGAAGAATAAGAAATAAGAGGAAAGAGAAAGGAAGAAAAGAATGAGTAATGTATTAAAGAAATCTTGCAAAACACTCTCAGTACTAGTTGCAACTTTAGCATTTGCTCTGGCAGCATGCCTAATGTATTCCTCCCACTCTCTATTTGGTGGAACGAATACAGCTGTACAGGCTGCAGCGAAAGTAAACGTCAAAAATCTTACGATGACAAAAGGGAAAACTTATAAAATCAAAGTAAGCGGTGTAAAAGGAAAGGTTACATATAGTACAAGCAATAAGAAGATTGCCACAGTATCGAATAAGGGAGTCGTTAAAGGGATAAAAAAAGGAAATGCACAAATCAAAGTAAAAGCAGGAAAGACTACATTTAAGGTGAATGTAAAGGTAGAGACTCCAAGCATTTCTAAAACAAGCATTTCCGTTAAGAAGGGTGCAAGCTATAAATTAAAGGTAAACGGCACTTCAAGAAAAGTATCCTGGAGCACAAACAATAAGTCCGTTGCAGTCGTTGATAAGAACGGAAAGGTTACTGCAAAAGGAAAAGGACAAGCAATCATCACAGCCAAGTTAAAAGATGCTTCTTACCGATGCAAAGTAGTAGTTGGTGGACACAATGTAATCAAATGTCCGGATACAGTGACAGTAAAATATGGTGAAACAAAGAACATCACTATAACTGCAGGCGATAGCTTTAGCTATGGCGTAAAGAATGGAAACATTGCCAGAGTACAGATCAGCCCAACATACTTCCATGTGGGCGATAAACTTACGATGAAAGTAAAAGGGCTTGCGGTAGGAACAACTGAAGTAGAATTCAAGAGCCAAGCTGGATGGAGAAAAGTTTGTAAAATCGTTGTAACTGGTACGCCTGTATCTGCCGGTACGGTAAGTGGAACGATTCATAACGTAAAAGTAAATGGAGTAAAGGCTTATCGTTCTGTAAACAAATCAGATCCACAGCTTTGTGTGGAAGGCAGCTTTACAAACAATGCAAGTGATAAGTTTGATCGTATCTCTGTAAAATACGGATGTTATGATAAGAATGGAAAGCTGCTTGCTGAATCAGAAGAAGTTATTCGTAATCCGGTCAAAGGTAAGACATATCAACAAAAATTCTTGGTTTATAACGACTATAGAATTAAAGTGAACGATGTAGCATCAATCAAGGTAATCAACATTATAGGACATATTAGACCAGACATGCAGGGAAAAACGAATCCATATATGAAACCACAGGTTGTTACAAATTCAGGAAGTACGGGAGTAAGCATTTCTAACGTAAAGACAAAATATACATATTATTATAACAATACAGCAACGAATTGTTTCTTCGCTTATACACTAAAGAATACGACTGGAAATGGTAAGATTATTAGGGTTTATTATGATGTATATGATCGGAACGGAAAGTTAATCAAACAACAAGATGGTGATAATTATAATTCGGAGTACATCAGAGCAGGCGAAACGATTCAAGTAAACTTCTCTACTTATGGAGAAACAATCTTCGGTGATTTTGCAACTGGAGGTTTTTCTAAAGTAGTACTTCGAGTAGTAGAAGTAAAGTACTAAAACGACAAGAATGGTAGAATACTAAAAGGTGGACAAGAGAGTCCACCTTTTTGTTGTATTTGGTGGCATTCTGGCTGTAAAATTGTGCTTTAATAAATAGGCCAAAAATGGTATAATGACGTATGGTAAAGAATCATAGCGTATAAGCTAGGAGATGTGGAAATGAAACAAAAGGTTAGATTGAACGGTACCTTAAAAGCATATTTAAGATGGCCGGTTTATTTATCTCTTATATTAATTGGGATGACTGCAAGTATATTCATGGTAGATGTTGAAGCTGGTTTTATAATGTCAGTCTACTTGGTCATGTATATACTAGGTGCAGTTATTATTTATTATAGAAAACGATCCACAATCTTACGCGAAATCGTTCAGTATGCCATGACATATAATTGTGTCCAAAACAACTTAGCAAGACAGATGGTAACACCATACGGCGTGTTAGATTGTGAGGGCCATTTATTATGGGGAAATGATGAGTTTTTAGATATCATACAGGATGAAAAAGCTGCAAAACGCGGAATTACAAACATATTTCCTGAGATTTATCAAAGCATGTTTCCAAGCAGTGAGTGTGATGTTGAACGACATGTTTCGTTAGGAGATAGGGATTATAAAATCATAGTTAGAAGAGTGGTTGCGATGGGACCTGGTGGACAGAAGTATATCGAACAGCCAGCAACAGAAACATCCGAGATTTGCGATGTTGTATATTGCATCTACCTTCTAGATGAGACAGAAATTAATTTATGTAAGAGAGAGAATAAGGAGCAACGTCTAATCATCGGCCTGCTTTATATCGATAATTATGAAGAGGCACTTGAAAGTATCGATGAGGTAAGACGTTCCCTGTTAATCGCGTTGGTAGATCGTAAGATTAATAAGCAGATGCAGAGCATTGACGCGATTATTAAGAAATTAGAGAAAGATAAATATATTGTAATATTTAAGCAGAAGTATTTGCCTCAGCTTCAGAATTCAAGATTCTGCCTGCTAGATGAAGTACGTGCAGTAAACATCGGTAACGATATGGCTGTAACGCTTAGTATGGGATTAGGAGTAAATGCAGAGACTTATCTAAAAGGTTATGAAAGCGCCAGAGCTGCCATTGACTTAGCATTAGGCCGTGGTGGTGACCAGGTAGTAATCAAGGATGGAGATAAGATCCTTTATTATGGTGGCCGAAGCATGCAGGTAGAAAAGAATACCCGTGTAAAGGCCCGTGTAAAGGCACATGCATTAAGAGAGCTTGTTGAGGCGAAAGAAAATATCGTAATCATGGGCCATGCAATTGGAGATATGGATTCCTTTGGTGCAGCAATCGGTATTTACCGAATTGCAAAGACTCTAAATAAACGTGCCTACATCGTAATCAATGAGATCACGAAGAGTGTGCGTCCGGTCATGGATCGATTTACGGATAATCCGGAGTATGAGGATGACATGTTCTTAACAAGCGCGAAGGCATTAGAGGTTACCAATGAGAACACATTGCTCGTGGTAGTCGATGTAAACCGACCATCCTATACGGAA
>CALZJY010000082.1 GCA_945787925.1 uncultured Anaerosporobacter sp.
AAAGCGCTATTCCAGTTTGAATTTACGAATAAAGGAAATAACGCATTTGAAAAATTAGGCAATTTGTAGTATAATAGCGTTATTGCGAATATATATATATTATTGCAAAAGGAGAATAATAATATGAATTGTACATTAGTTATTATGGCGGCAGGTATGGGCAGCCGTTTCGGAGGAATCAAGCAATTAGAGCCAGTAGGACCAAGTGGCGAAATTATCATGGATTACTCTGTATACGCTGCTAAAAAAGCTGGATTTACGAAAGTGGTATTTATCATTCGTCGTGACATCGAAGAAGCTTTCAAAGAAGCGATTGGAAACCGTATGGCGAAAGAAATCGAAGTGGAATATGTATTCCAGGACATGGAAGCGCTTCCAGAGGGCTATGAAGTACCAACTGGCAGAACAAAACCATGGGGAACTGGTCAAGCAATCCTTTCTATCAAAGGAACTGTAAATGAACCATTTGCTGTAATTAATGCAGACGATTATTACGGAGAAGAAGGATTTAAGAAAATCTGCGACTTCTTAAAAAATGCAAAATCTACTGCGGACAAATACAACATCTGCATGGTAGGCTTCGAACTAGGCAATACACTAAGTGACAATGGTGCAGTTACACGTGGTGTATGCGAAGTAAACGAAGAAAATAAATTAGTTGATATCTGTGAAACAAGTGGAATTGAAAAAGTGGACGGAGTAATCAAATCAGATATCGAAGGACAAGGCTTACAAGATACAACACCTGTATCTATGAACATGTGGGGCTTCACACCAGAATTCTTAAATGAATTAGAAGGAAGATTCGCAAGCTTCTTAGATCAGATTGAAGGAAATGAATTAAAGGCTGAATACTTACTTCCAACAATCGTGGGAGACTTAATTGAAGAAGGAAAAGCAGATGTAACAGTACTTTCTTCTTCTGATAAATGGTTTGGTGTAACTTATAAAGAAGACAAACAAGTGGTAGTAGATAGCTTTGCGAAACTTGTAGAAGAAGGCGTATATCCTAAGAAGTTATTCTAGGAAAAAGCCGAAATAATAGGGAGAATGTGTTGAGGATAGCAAGGACGTTGTTAGAACTTATATATCCAAAACGGTGTCCGATCTGTGAACGGATCGTTCTTCCAAAAGGAGCATTTATCTGCGCGAAGTGCTATGAAGAACTTCAGTGGGTAAATGCTCCTTATTGTATGAAGTGCGGAAAGCCGATTCATGATCCCACCAAGGAATATTGCTATGATTGTGAAAGTAAGACATTTCATTATGAATATGGATATGGAATGTGGGTCTATGATGAAAAAATAAGGCGTTCCATCGTAGGATTCAAATATAAGAACCGTAAGGAGTATGCGGAGTTTTATGTCAATGAATTGGTACGCGGGTATGCCGATAAGATTGGCCGTATGGGAGTGGAGTGTATTGTTCCTGTTCCCATCCATAAGAGGCGATATCGGCAGCGTGGATATAACCAGGCCGCCATATTGGCAAAGAAATTAGGGGAACGTCTTGGCATCGAAGTAGAGGAGGAGGCTTTAATTCGATGTAAATATACGATGCCTCAAAAAAACTTGAGTGATAGGGAACGGCTTAAGAATTTGGAGCAGGCATTTCGGGTAAATCAAAAGAGAATAGAGAAATATCGTGGAAAGCGAGTCCTGCTACTAGATGATATTTATACAACCGGAAGTACGATTGAGGCATGTGCCAAAGTGTTGAAAGGTGCAGGGGTAGATAAGGTGTATTATATTAGTCTGTGTATCGGAAGAGGATATTAGCAGGAAGGTAACAAGGCTCGGGCTCGAGAATAGGATGAAAAAAATCCCCCTTTTAGGCAACTAAGAGGGGGATTCTATCTTATAAAAGGTAAGTTCCTTTTTCGTCCTGACGAATTTTATTTTCTTTCATTAGACGGCCAAGGGCACGTTTGAATGCATTCTTGCTTAAGTTGAATTCTTCCTTGATTGCATCAGGAGCAGATTTATCATGGAATGGAAGGAATCCGTTGTTTGCATTTAATGCATTTAGGATGATCATCGCATCTTTATCCATTTGTACGTGTGCTTTTTCACGTAAGCTTAAGTCTAGTTTACCGTCTTGTTTTACAGATGCGACACGGGCTTCGATTGTTTGGCCAACGCGTACTGGACGGAATAATTCGTTTCTAGAGATTAAGGCAGAGAATTTTTCATCTACTGCAACGAAAGCACCGAATTGTTCGCTGATTTCATATACCATACCAGATACTTTATCATCTTTCTTGTATGGAGAATCTTTACGTAAGTATTCGTATACTTTCATGGTAGCACAAAGGCGGTTACTCTTATCTACATAAAGTGTAACTAAGGCTTGTTCGCCTTGTTTTACTTTATCTGTCTGTTCTTTGAAAGGAAGGAATAAATCCTTTGCAAGTCCCCAGTCTAAGAAAGCACCAATGTTGCCGACTTCTTTTACGTTAAGTTTTGCAACTTGTCCCATCATAAGTTTTGGAGTGGTTGTAGTAGCGATTAAACGGTCTTCGCTATCTTTGTAAATAAATACGTTGATGGCATCTCCGACTTTTGTGTGTTCTGGCACTTGGCTCTTTGGAAGAAGTACTTTGTTGTTGGAATCTTCACTTGTAGCAAGATATACACCGAAATCTGTAGTTTTTACTACAAGAAGAGTTTGTTGCTCACCAAGTGTGATAGTTTTGTTTATAGTCATTTGGTAAATCTCCTTATTTCTTTATAAAAATGATAACACAGTAAGGGGTATCGTTTTTGTCTGCAAGTACCCCCGTACAAGAGTCATCGTTATTTGTAACTTTAGGAGTGATCAAATCTCCAAGCATTGCAGATTTTCGATATTCTGCACGCATTTCTTTGATTTCAAAATGTTCTGGCAAGTATTCTGCCGCCATTTTAATATATTGACCATTGTTTACATGGTTATTCGTATCCAGATTGCTTTTTGTCACAGAAAAAGGCTCATAGGAAGTAAGCGGTGAAGAAATCGCGATCTTTCTTGGCGCTTTTTCCATAGGATAGGCTTCTTCTAGTGGGTAGCCAGCAAACAGTTCTGGATCTACTTTGCAAGGGCGCATGCGCGTCAGGTCCATCAGTACCCATAAGGAATCTGCTACGGCAAGCACTTCGCCTTCTTCTGTTTCTAGAAGGTAGTTGCGGCGTGCAAACATAGACTTAAATTCATATGGCCATGTGCTGACCTTAATGGATTCGCCCAACTTAGGAAAACGATGGATTACAATCTGCCAGTTGGTAATGACCCATGCCAGATTCCTGCTCTCTAAAAAATCAAACCCTAGATTTAAAGATTCGGATTGAAAAGTAGAGCAATCTTGGAAATAATTAATGATTCCAGCTAAATCTAGCTTTTTGTTCGGATCAATCTCGCTGTAACGAACTCGACTATTGAATAAATACATAACGAACTCCTTTGTTTATGACATGAGTTCCATTATAGCATCTTATAGGAAAAATACAATAGAAATAGGGGAGAATGACAACTGTACTGGTTTTTTGTGGATAATAAGTATATAATAAAAAGAAAACTAAAAGGAGTATGACAAGATGAAACGAGTGATTAGCACAGATCAAGCACCACAAGCAATTGGACCATATTCGCAAGCAATCGAAGTAAACAACATGGTATTTACTTCCGGTGTTATTTCCATTGACCCAAAAACAAATACATTAGTTGCGGGAACAATCGAAGAGCAGACAGAACAAGTACTTAGTAACTTAAAGAACTTATTAGAAGCAGCAGGGACTTCTATGGATAATGTAGTGAAGACTGTAGTATTCATTAAGAACATGGATGACTTTGCAACAGTAAATGAAATCTATGCAAACTATTTTACGAAAGACTGTCCTGCAAGATCTTGTGTAGAAGTAGCGAGATTGCCTAAGGACGTATTAATTGAAGTAGAAGCAATTGCAGTAAAATAATTGGCTGCATGACAGCACAGGGAGGGGCATCTGTTTGGATTTAAGAGAACATGTAAAACAAGGAAACCGCTTATATCTAGCCATTATTCTTACGTATATCGTGCTGAATATGGGGGTTCAAGTAATTGCTGGCGCATTTCACGTTAGGTTTACGTATCTACAATTATTATTAATTGCACAAATCGGATATGCGTCTCCGGCAATCGTATATGTGGCAAAGAAAAAGCAACCACTAAGGGAATGCATACGGCTAAAGAAGTTAAATCTATTGACGGTAGTGTCATTGGTGGTATTTGCATTTTCCGTCATGCCGCTTATGACATTACTAAATATGCTGTCCTTGTTGATTAGTAGAAACCATATCCAGGCTACGGTAGATGGCATGTTGAATCAGACGAACTTCTTTGCTTGTCTGTTTGCCATTGGAATTTTACCAGCTATTTTAGAGGAATTTGTTTATCGTGGAGCCATTTACAACCAGCATAGAAAAGGAAGTGTGATAAAAGCCATCCTTTGCAGCGGATTGTTTTTCGGACTCCTTCATATGAATATCAATCAATTTTCCTATGCGTTCGCAATGGGAATCGTATTAGCACTCGTAGTAGAGGCGACGGGATCCATCTTAGGAGCGATAATCGTCCATGGGACGATTAATGGATTTTCCGTAACAATTAGCAAGTTACAGCCATATTTTGAAGCGAAGATGCAGAATGCGACAGGAAAGGCAATCGATGCCGCTGCAAGTGTGTCGAGAGAGTCCATTCTAGCCGTGCTTCCAAGTTATGTTGGATTGGCAGTCATTGCGACATTGTTTGCAGGCTTTTTACTATTATTAATCATGAAATACAATGACAGGTTAGACCACTTAATAAAAAGGCTGAAGTCATCAACCGAAGAGAAAAGCGTTCCGTTCCTAGACGTTTCTTTCGTCTTAGCAGTATCAATTGCAGTTGGACTTATGCTGGCTCAGGAATTTTTGATGTAAGAAAGGCCCAGTAAGAGAAATGAAGTATACTTCATATGCTCTTGCTGGGCTTTTTGCATAAAGAAAACAAATTGGCAAAGGTTGAATTAAATGGATAGATTGATGTTGTGCCCACGTAAGGGATCAAGGTTTGGTTCTTCTAATAGCTTTGCCATTGCAGTGCCAGTTGCTTCTGCCTGGTCAAGGCTTTTTGCCAGAACTGCAGTACCAACGTTGTTTAGTAACTCGGCTTGGCTCATTGCCATAGAAAGTCCTACGATGTCCATAAAGATACCTCCTTTGTAATTAGGATATAAATAGTATCGGTAGGAAGAAGAACATGGATTAGAAATATTGCAAAATAATTAACAACTATGAACTGAAAAGTGACAAAAACAGTCAAAAATGTGGATAAGCTACAAAAAAATAGTATGATATACTAGTGTTTTATTGACATTCGCACCTTTTCTTGGTATACTACAGTTAATTTATTTAACAAATTTGTAATATTTAATATAAACTATTAATAAATTGGAGGAACATAGGATGAGTAAATTTAGAGTACTTAAGTCAATAATTTGCGCAACCTCTGCATTCGCAGCGATCTTATCTGCAAGTGCGCTTACAGCAAAAGCAGCTCCTGCCACTAGCAGTGTTGTAACAACCCTACCAGGAAATGGGACAGCAAATTCATTAGCAGGAATTACCTTATCATTAGATAATTATTATACAACAAATATAAACGAGCTTGGTGATGACGAGCAAGCAGCAAACAAGCAACGAAAACAAGAAGCTGCAGAGCAAGAGCAACCAAAAAAAGAAGAAAAGAAGAAAGTTAGCAAATACGAAAATACTGGTATTGCAGTAGTTGAAAAATATGTTAACGTTCGTAAAAAGCCTTCTACAGACAGCGAAGTAGTCGGAAAGGTATACAAAGGTGCAGCGGTTAAGGTCGTAAAACACCATGGCGACTGGGTTAAAGTAGAATCAGGAACAGTAAAAGGATATGTTGCAAAAGAATTCCTTGCAATCGGCGAAGAAGCAGAAAAAGTAGCTGAAAAGTACGGAAAGGTAACAGCAAAAATTCAAACAGAAACGCTTCGTTTAAGAGAAAAGAAAACAACAGATAGTAGAATCCTAACATTACTTGCAGAGGATGAAAAATATGCAGTAAAAAGTCATGATGACGAATGGGTAAAACTACAAATCGATGATGATTTAGAAGGATATGTTGCAAAAGAATTCGTAAAAGTAAAAGTATCTTTCAAAAAAGCAATTTCAATTAAAGAAGAACAAGAAGCAGCAGCAAAGAAAGCAGCGCAAGAAGCTGAAATAAGAAGACAAAGAGAAGAACAACGAAGAAGAGAAGAAGCGGCGGCGGCAGCAGCGGCAGCGAACACAAGCAGCTCTACAAGTTCAAGCTCATCTTCAAGCAGCACGTCTACATCTAAGAGACCAACAACATCTAAGAAACCAATACCAACTAAGAAACCATCTACAACAGGCACATCTTCAAGCTCATCTTCAAGCAAGTCTGGTAGTGCAGTAGCAAACTATGCATTACAATTTGTTGGTAACCCTTATAGATGGGGCGGAACAAGCTTAACAAACGGGGCAGACTGTTCTGGATTCACAATGTCCGTTTATAGACATTTTGGAATCAGCTTACCAAGAACTTCATCTTCTCAAGCTGGTGCAGGTAGAAGCGTAAGCTTAAGTTCTTTACAAGCAGGCGATTTATTATTCTATGGTAACGGTGGTGGAATCAGCCATGTAGCGATCTACATCGGTGGTGGAAAAATCGTTCATGCAAGTAATAAAAAAGACGGAATCAAAGTATCAAACTACAGATATAAGACTCCAATCTGCGCAAGAAGAGTATTATAAGAACTGATCGTGAATAACTAAGAAGGTCTGGCAATTCAAAGGAGGGAAACCTACCTGAGGATTGCCAGGCCTTTTTGCTTTGCGGCATTGGAAATTCAAAATGAGACAAATCCTCAATAAGGTTTGGAGGTAAATGGAAAACATGATATAATGGATACATCAAGGAGGCAAGAGGAGGAACAAAAGAATGCGACATGAGCGTCGAAAGGACAAAAGAACACCAGTTGAGTTACATTTAGAAATCAGCCATATGTTTCGGCAAAACGATGAGATCATTACGAATATGGGTGCAGAGATTACCGTGGTAGATATTTCGAGATCGGGAATCGGGTTTATCAGTCAGGCAAAGCTTCCTGTTTCGTATTATTTTAATGCAAAGCTCATATTGAATCAGAAGGAATTTGTACATACAGTAGTCAAGATTTTACGTCAGACAAAGAAAACAGAGGAATGCTATATGTATGGAGCATAGTTTGTCGGATTGGCACCATTTTTGGCGGATAAAATTACAGAGGCAGTACATACTAGTAATGAAACGGTTGAAATGACGAATTCGAGTAATTAGAACATCATCGTAGATTAAATTTAGTCATAGAAGTGTTAGACGATTTAAAACGACATAAAACGCACGATAAAGCAAGGGTTTTGTGAAAAATGCATAAAAATAATAAAAGTTTTAGTTTTATATAACAAACAAGTCCTTGGGGGTGTGGATAACATGGATAAAATAATCCACATGTTTATAGGGCTTATAGCCTATGATTTCAAGTTATACACCAAGTTATCCACTTTATCCACAGGCTATTATGTGGGAAACTTGGTTTTATTTTCTTGTCAAGTTCGAATGTTTGTTTTGGCGTATCTGTTAATTTGCGACAAAAACAAATTATTAGTCATATATGATACTAAAAATATAAAAATGAATAAAATGTACAAAAAATATTAAAAATTCAGACAATTAACAAGATTAGTTAAAATTATTAGTGAATGGATATATATTAGTAATAGTAACAAAAAACAAGCAGTTCTCTTTGACAATCGCTTGAATTTTTTGATTCGGATTGCTATAATATCATTAAATAATACAAAGTTCATCATTTTACATA
>CALZJY010000083.1 GCA_945787925.1 uncultured Anaerosporobacter sp.
TTCACCCGATACGCAAATTTGTTAATGATAATGTCATCTCCGTTAAATAGCGTATTTTCCATTGATTCTCCAATCACCTGTGTCTTCTCTACAAAAAACTTTGGCACGATTACAGCAAGAAAAACGATAATCGCCATGTATGCAAGCAACGTCACTATAATGTGCAAATGATATGTCTCATAGATTTTTGCAAACGTAGACATCTTTCTCACTGTCATCATCTCTTGCATCCCCTTGGCATTATCAATGGGTTTCCTTTCATATCCTTTAACCTTCTCCATTATAATCACCAACCCTCAATTACTCTTCCAATTACTTATGTATACCAGTGAGCACGTTAAAATACCTTAACCTCTCCTAACGGCCATATTCGAAGTGCCACTCGTCCTACTATCTTTTGTTTTTTTATCGGTCCTAGGTCCCTACTATCCTTACTTCTATTCCGATTATCCCCTAACACAAAATATTCATTCTGTCTCAGGACAATTTCCTCTTCTGCAATTCCCCCATCTAGTATTTCTTCCTCGTTCGGATAGATATCACCATCCAATGGTTTTCCATTAATATATACCTTTCCTTCTTTTATCTGCACCGTTTCTCCTGGTAAGCCAATCACACGTTTGATAATGTACCTCTCTGGTTCCTCTGGAACATCGACGATTACTACTTCAAACCGCTTTGCTTCTCGGAACCGATAGCTCACCTTATCCACAAACAACTGCTGGTTCTCCTCAAAATTAGGAAGCATACTGCTTCCCTGCACCTGGACCTTCTCTATCACAGAGTAGCGAAGGAGCAGGGCGAACAATATCGCCCCTCCAATCCAGACAAGTAATTCGATTGTACTTTTATACCAACTGGCTTTCATCCCATATTCTCCTTACTCTAGGAGACCGAATTTTTTAAGTGGCCAAATTCGTAATACCGCTTCTCCCATGATTCTGCTTTTCTCTACAGCTCCAAATTCACGACTGTCCGTACTGTCATTTCGATTATCTCCAACCACGAAGTACTCTCCTTCACCAACTGTCACTTCTTCTTCCGCAATGCCTGGATCTAAGATTTCTTCCCTCCATTGTGGGTCATCGTACTTCTTACCATTTAGATAAATGTAGCCATCAATAATCTGTACCCGATCTCCCGGAACTCCAATCACACGTTTGATATATAGGGTGTCATCTTCGTATCCTGGTGGCTGAAACACAACAATATCTCCTCGTTTTGGATCCGTAAAATGATACGATACTTTTTGTACCATAAGTTGCTGCCCTGTCTTTAGCGTCGTATTCATGGAAGGCCCATCAACCTCTACCTTTTGAATAACAAATTTATTCAGTACGATAGATAAAAGAACCACTCCTGCGACATATAGAATCAGACTAAAGAACTCCCTCATCTGGCTTTTCTCCGACTTTTTTTTGCCTTCCTGTTGCTCTTCTAGTTTCATTTCTGCTTGCTCGTTCATCGTTATCCCAAATTCCTCCTATCCTTAGCTGTTCTATGCTAATATTTGATAAAAAGCACTTCCGAAAAACGAAAGTGCTTTTTTGTATTAATCTTCTTTTTGATCTTCTTCGTCATTCACAATTTTAACTTTTGAATTGTATAATTCGTCAATTGCGATAGATAATGGTTTTGGACATTTTGAATTTACTAATGGTTCATCACCAGCGATGATTTGTCTCGCACGTTTAGCAGTTGCTAAAACGATGGAGTATCTGCTGTTAACTACTGGTTCTTCCCCTGATTCTGTATCTTGGTTTACTACTTGCATTAAATCTGTATATGATGGGTGTAACATATTAGATTGCTCCTTCCTTCATGGCCTTAAGTTCAGCCGTAATTGCTTCAATAAAATTCTTATTTTGAGAAACTTTATAATGTTCATTCATGATTACTTGGTGTGTAGTTTCTACACATTCGTCTAAGTCATCATTTACAATGATATAATCATAATGTTCCATAAAATTTGCTTCTTCACTGGCACGAGCAAGACGTTTCATAATAGTCTCCATCGATTCAGTTCCTCTACCAACTAAACGGCTCTTAAGCTCCGTAATGTTCGGTGGTGTAACAAATAAAAGCAACGCATCTGGGAAAATTTCTCTTACTTTTAATGCCCCTTGGATTTCAATCTCAAGAATGACATCTTTCCCTTCATTCAGACGTTGTTCTACATATTCTTTTGGCGTTCCGTAGTAGTTTCCTACATATTCCGCCCATTCGATGAGTTTTCCTGTTTCTATCATACTCTCGAATTCTTCTCTTGTCAAAAAGAAATATTCTCTTCCATGTTCTTCTCCCTCTCTTGGAGAACGAGTTGTTGCAGAAATGGATAATTCATAATCATATTTCTTTAATAAAGCTTTCATAAGTGTGCCTTTTCCTGCTCCAGAGAACCCTGACACAACTGTTAAAACACCTTTTTTACTCATCGTCTTCACCTTTCACTGATTCCATATAAGCATCTGCATCTTCTTTTTGATTCAAACGATTTGCAATCGTCTCAGGTAATAAGGCAGAAAGCATAAGGTGGCCGCTATCCATGACTAGAACAGACTTGGTGCGTCTACCACACGTCGCATCGATTGCCATTCCACTGTCCTTTGCTGACTGTACCATGCGCTTTACAGGCGCTGCTTCTGGACTTATGATTCCTACTACTTTATCTATATTTACAATATTACCATAACCAATATTAATTAAACGATTCAAAATCATCCCTCACAATTTTATTCAATATTCTGAATTTGTTCACGAATCTTTTCAATCTCAGTTTTAATATCAATTGCTGTGTTGGAAACGTCTAAATCGTTCGCTTTGGAAAGAATCGTATTTGCTTCGCGATTCATCTCTTGAGCGATAAAATCAAGCTTACGTCCGATGCTTCCACCTTCCACTAGTGTTGCCTTCGTATTCTTGATATGGCTTCTTAAACGAACTGTTTCTTCATCCACGCAGATTTTATCTGCAAATACGATAATCTCTGTTGCTAATACAGATTCGTCTACTTGAGTGTCTCCTAATAATTCTTGTACTTTTGCAGTGATCTTTTCACGATACTCATTTACAATTTCAGGACTTCTTGTCTCAATATAGCCTACCTTTTCTACAATGGCATCTAATTTCTTGAAGATATCTTCACGAAGATTCTCCCCTTCGCGAATACGTGTTTCTACGAATTTTTCACAAGCATCTCTAATTGCCTTTTCAATCAATGCCCATAACTCGTCTTCATCCACTGCTTGTTCTTCAAGCGTAAATACTTCTGGGTATCTAGAAAGCTGAGATACGGTAATGTCATTTTGAAGTGCAAAATCATCACCTAACTTTTGTAAGTTTTCCATGTATGCTCTTGCAATGTCTTCATTATACTTTACACATACTTTACTTTCTGCATAATCTTCATACGTAATAAACACATCTACTTTACCACGTTGAATGTATTCTTTTAACAGATTACGAATTGCCACTTCAAAGAAACTAATTTTCTTTGGCATTTTTATGGATAAATCACAGTATCTATGATTTACTGCCTTAAGTTCAACTATAATCTTCTTGCTTTGTGTAGATTGTTCACTCCTACCAAAGCCTGTCATACTCTTAATCATCTTTGTATCATGTCCTTTCTTATACGCAAGGAAAGGTTATACTTGCTATTATTTTTATCTTATCATGTAAAACATTATACCCGATTAAGCGATGTGCCATGTTTTCCTACCTGTACACATACATTATTGTATTATATAAAATCTAGCCCACAAAGTCAAGGATTGCTAATTGTCAACCAGGAACAAAGTGTGTGTTCCATCCTATACAGGGAAGAAAAAAGAAGCAAGTCTCCTTGCTTCTTTCCATCTGTCGGCTTGGCCGACAGGTCCTTATAACGATATTGCAATATATTGTGCTAATGATAATAACAAGCTATAAGTAGCATATGCCACCATAATTCCATAGATTGAGATACCACCACGCACGACATTCCACTTTGTAATTTCTTCTGTGCTTCCTTTTTTATCCGATGGGTACACGATCTTGCTTTCCATATGTGCCATATACATATAATTTCCGAACATTCCTACTGCCACGTGGATTGCTAGCTCCATAAGCAACCAAGGAAGTGCGATTGCTACCATTCTCACATCTGTTAGAGAATCTGCTACTTGAAGTAACACCGTATCAATCAGCGCACTCATTACCGATAATAACGCACCAAGCATATACATCTTACGACTGAAGAACCAATACGAACCGAAGATAAATGCACTCCAGTTCCAACCAATCTTTTTGCCCTGCTTATATTGGCCATATGCCTTATTGTAATATGGTTGATTCATACCATAGAATACATTTCTAGCATCTTGATCATTTTTAATTACTGGAACCTTTACTGGTTGCTCTCCAAATAATTTAAATTGATTTGGCATAGGACCATTGCCATTTTCCTGGTTCTTTTGATATTGCTGTTGTTGCCACTGATTATTCATTCCCGGCTGGCCTTGTTGCCACTGATTATTCATTCCTGGCTGGCCTTGCTGCCACTGTCCATTCATTCCTGGGTGACCTTGTTGCCATTGTCCATTCATTCCTGGGTGACCTTGTTGCCACTGATTATTCGTCCCCTGTTGGCCTTGTTGCCCCTCTGCTCCAGCCATTGTTTTATTCTCAGCATTCACTTCTGCCTGGTTAAATGCGTATTTCTTTTCTGTCTGCATATCATCCACATTTGAAGAGGAATTCATATTCTTTTGATTGTTTTGCTTATTTGTTTCTTGATTCATGTATTTTCCTCCTAATCTACCTATAATAATATCGTATTTTACCGTTTCGTCAAGCAAAATAAAATGAAAAGATTATAAACTTCCTCCCCATTTTGCCTGCTTGCGTGCCTACGAAAGCGTTGAAACGGCTATTTACTTATGCTAAAATAGGTTAGAATTAGCATAACTATAAACCGCAAAGGAGATGACATCATGGCGTTAGATGGCATTGTCATTAATAACCTTGTTTCTGACTTAAATACCGTATTAGTCGGTGGTCGAATCAACAAGATTGCTCAACCAGAAAAGGACGAGCTTCTTTTAACAATAAAAAGCAACCGTGAACAATATCGTTTACTTATTTCTGCAAGCGCAAGCTTGCCATTAATCTATCTTACAAGCGACAACAAGCCAAGTCCTATGACAGCACCAAATTTCTGTATGTTGCTTCGTAAACATTTAAATAGCGCGAAAATCTTAAGCGTATCCCAACCGGGACTTGAACGTATCATCGACTTCGAAATCGAGCATTTAAATGAATTAGGCGATGTTTGTATCAAGCATTTAATTGTGGAAATCATGGGAAAACACTCCAACATCATTTTCTGTGACGATAAAAAAGTCATCATTGATAGTATTAAACATATTTCAGGATTAGTATCCAGTGTTCGTGAAGTTTTACCGGGACGAGACTACTTCATTCCGCATACGATGGACAAACTCGATCCGCTAACACTGACTGCTTCTCAATTCGAAGAAGTCACATTACAAAAACCGATGCCAATCCAGAAAGCCATTTACAGCACGATCATGGGATTCAGTCCTGTCATTGCAAATGAATTATGCGTAAGAGCTTCCATCGATGGCTCCATGCCTTGCGCGTCTCTTTCTGAAAACGAAAAGATTCATCTTTATACGCAAGTCGCTCAATTAATTGAGGATATTCATCAAAAACGATATACTCCAAACATCGTATATCGCGGAAAAGAGCCTGTCGAATTTGCAAGCGTGCCACTTTCTTGTTATGGCTCCTTAGAAGAAAAAACCTTCACGTCTATTTCAGAAGTATTAGAAAGCTATTATGCGGATAAGAACGCAATCACAAGAATCAAGCAAAAATCAGTAGACCTTCGTAAGATCATTACAAACGCACTAGAACGTAATCATAAGAAATACGACTTACAGTTACGTCAAATGAAGGATACTGAAAAACGTGATAAATTCCGTATTTATGGAGAAATGATCAACACCTATGGGTATGGATTAGAAGAAGGTGCCAAAGAGCTTTGCTGCTTGAACTACTATACAAACGAAGACATTAAGATACCTCTTGATCCAACATTAACACCTTCCGAAAATGCGAAGAAATATTTTGATAAATATAATAAGTTAAAACGTACTTTCGAGGCACTTACGACTCAGATCGCCGAGACAAAAGAAGAAATTTCTCATCTAGACGAAATCCAGACTTCTCTTAGCTTCGCTCAAAACGAAGATGACTTAGTGCAAATCAAAGAAGAGTTAATGGAATTCGGATATATGAAACGCAAGTTCTTAGGAAAGAAAGGCAAGAAGATGAAAATTACAAGCAAGCCTTTCCACTATATCTCTTCCGATGGCTATCATATGTATGTTGGAAAGAACAACTACCAAAATGAAGAACTTACTTTTAAGTTTGCTACCGGAAACGACTGGTGGTTCCATGCCAAAGGACTTCCTGGTTCTCATGTCATCGTAAAAACCGAAGGAGACGAACTTCCTGATCGTACGTTTGAAGAAGCTGGGCGCCTAGCAGCGTATTATTCCAAAGCTTCCGATGCAGAAAAAGTAGAAATCGACTATACGCAAAAGAAAAACGTGAAAAAGCCAGGTGGTGGAAAACCTGGATTCGTTGTATACTATACAAACTATTCTCTAATGATCGAACCAGATATTAGCGATATAACAAAAGTAGAATAAGGAACTAAGAAAGGGGAACTAACGTATGATTACCGCTGACTATCATGTACATTCTGATTTTTCTTCCGATTCACAGGCATCCATGGAATCCATGGTCGAACAAGCCATTGCGCTTGGGTTAGAGCGAATCTGCTTTACCGACCATATGGATTATGAATTTCCAAAGCAATATCACTATTCGTTTGAGTTCGATGTAGATGCATATTTTGAAAAAGTAGCACAGTTAAAACAGACGTACCAAGGGAAGATTCAGATTCTTTGTGGAATCGAATGCGGAATGCGTCCTTCTCTCTCCAAACGCTTTCAAAAACTAATTGCTAGCTATCCATTTGACTTTGTCATTTGTTCTAGCCATCTTGTAAACGATATGGATCCTTACTACGAGGACTTTTGGAAGGAAATCGATAAAGAAACAGGACTTTCCTTGTACTTTGACTCCATTCTTTCCAATATCCGTTCCTTTGATAACTTCGATGTATATGGTCATCTCGACTATATCATTCGTTATGTTCCAAACAAGGATACTACCTATAAGTACGAAGATTACAAGGAACAGATTGACGAGATTCTTATGCTTCTGATCCAAAAGGGCAAAGGCATCGAAATCAATACCGCAGGATTCAAATATGGACTGGGTACTGCCCATCCATGTGCAGAGGTTGTAAAGCGTTATTTTGAACTTGGTGGAACCATCCTTACGATTGGTTCTGACGGACACAAGCCGGAACATCTTGCGTATGATTTTGAACGTGCAAGAACATGGCTACAATCCCTTGGAGTGACAAGATATACGGTATTTGAACAACGTACACCAATCTTCCTTCCTCTTTAATTGCTTCTTAATATAAACAAAAAATAGCCGGCTGGACCTATCTGGTTCATCCGGCTTTCTTATTTCTCCTCTATTTACAATAACATACCCGTAATCCATGTCAGCAACGTAATGCCTACTGCTAGTCCTAAAATCACCCTGCAGGTAATCGTCACCATACGATTATAGTTCCTACTTTTCTTACTGTAATTTCGTTTCTCTTCTGCATACACTGTCGGTTGTTTCT
>CALZJY010000084.1 GCA_945787925.1 uncultured Anaerosporobacter sp.
AGCTTTCGGCAGAGGGATATATCTATTCTGTTCCCAAAAGTGGATTTTACATAGCCGAATTAGACACCGAGTCTTTAAAAAAGAAAAAGGATACCTATAAACAGACAGAACAAAAGGAAACGAACTTCAGTCCAATTGCAGATTTTACAAGTAACCAGACGGAAAGCAGCGTGTTTCCATTTACTACTTGGAGTAAGATCATGCGAGAAGTAATGAATGAGGATCAAGCAAAGATGATGCTCAATCCCCCATGTGGCGGTATCCAAGCATTACGCCAGAATATTGCGTCCTATCTGAAAGAATTCAGAGGAATGGAAGTCCGTCCAGACCAGATCATTATCGGCGCAGGAACCGAATACTTATATGGTCTTTTAATTCAATTGCTAGGGACTGACCGAATTTATGGAATTGAAAACCCTGGCTATCGAAAGGTTGCTAAGGTATGCGAAAGCATGAGGGTAACTGTGAGATATATAGAAATGGACGAACAAGGGGTAAACGCAACTTCGTTAGAAGAGAATGGAGTAGAAGTGATGCATTTATCTCCGACCCATCATTTCCCGACAGGAATCGTAATGCCAATTAGCCGTAGATATGAGCTGCTTGGATGGGCAACAAAAGACGCAAACCGATATATTATCGAAGATGACTATGACAGTGAGTTAAGGCTTCGAGGAAAGCCGATTCCAACGCTCCAGAGTATCGATGTCTCTGACAAGGTCATTTATATGAATACCTTTTCTAAAACGCTCTGTTCCACCGTTAGAATCAGCTATATGGTATTGCCAGAACAACTTGCCGAGAGATATAAGCAGGAGCTTTCCTTTTATTCTTGTACCGTATCCAATTTCGAGCAATATACCTTGTCTGCTTTTATTGAATTGGGGTATTTTGAAAAACATATCAATCGGCTTCGTACTCATTATCAAAAGAAACGAAATGTGTTTCTGGATGCGTTCTTAAAAGGACCATTAGGGCCTTATGTAACGATTCGCGAAGAAGACGCCGGAGTACATTTCTTAATGAAGATCAATACCCAGATAAAAGAAGAGTTCCTGCTGGAACAGGCAAGTGAAAAAGGGATTCGTCTTGTCCCACTATCGGCGTTTTATCACACAAAGGAAGTTGCAGCAGTGCCTCGAAACACCTATGTAATGAATTATTCCTTTGTTGACTCGGAAAAAGCTGAATATGTAGCAAAGACCTTATATGAGATCATTCATTAGAAAGAATACATAGGAGAAATGAACATATGAACCCACAAATATTATCAAGTAAGTATCATGTACGCAGGCTAGAAGAACGTGATATTCCGGACATCTACGCGCTATGCATCAAGAATCCTCTTTATTATGAGTATTGTCCGCCTGTTGTAACGCCAGAAGGCATAAAGTCAGACATGGAAGAGCTTCCTCCAAATACGGCTCCATCTCAAAAGTACTATCTTGGATTTTATGAGCAACAGAAGTTGATTGCCGTCCTAGATTTGATTGATGGATATCCTACGAAAGAAAATGCGTTTATCGGATTCTTTATGATAGATACCTCGATTCAAAAGCAGGGCATCGGCTCTCAAATGATTGAAGAAGTATGTGATGTACTGACAAAAGAGGGATTTGGTTCCATACGATTAGTATGGGTAAAAGGAAATCCACAAGCTGAACATTTCTGGAAGAAAAATGGATTTCAAGTGCTAAAAGAAACTTCCAGTAATGCTGCCGATTCGGTAATGTTGGCAGAAAGGAAATTGAAGTAGCAGTTGAAAAACCTCCATATGATATAAGTGTATCACATGGAGGTTTTTTTCTATTCATTATGAGTTTCTTCTTTTTCCCCTTTTGATTGTTTTACAATGCGAACGGATTTCGTTTTCTGTTGCATCTGGTTTAAAAGTTCAAGATACTTTTGTTGGTATACATCGATTTCTTCTTTACGTTGTTGCTCTAATTGCTGGATTTCCTTTGCGTGAGCCATCTCTTTTTGAAGTAATTCTCTCTCGTTTGTAAGTTTTAAAAGATCCAGTTCGTTCTTTAATGCGGCGTTTTCATTCTCTAATCTTGTAAGATCCTTTTGTAGCTGCATATGTTTTGCAGCCATGGCACTACGTTCTAACGTTACTTTCTCCATCTCTTCTACATCTTTTTTATATCCATCACAAGCCTGTGTAAGCGCCAGGATAAGTTTTTCCTTATCTTCTAATGCTTGTTCAAAAGAAGCCTGGTTCTCTTCGATTTTAGCAAGCAGTCTAGCATTCTCTGTATCGGAGTCTTTTGCTTTCTTCAAGCTTTCTGTGGCTTCAGCCTTCTTGGCAGCAACTTGTTCTTCCGCAGTCTTTAATTGTTTCTGTAAGGAAAGAATCGTCTCATCCTTAGAACCTAGGATTCCTTCAAATTCCGCATGTACGGATTCGGTGATATTCTCATTATGTTCTAAGCTATCCATATACATACGAGTTAAAATCGTTACATATTTCTCGAATGTCTCGATTTCTCCACGTTTCTGATTTAAAACCGTCTTTCCTTTTTGGAATTCATATGTTTCAATCAGTTTGCTCAATGTCTGTTGTTGATTATTTCCAAGTTCTGCGCTGATTGCTTTGAACTTTTCTGCTGTTTCCTCATCAATACGAAATGATTTTGGTTTTAATTCCTTTGTTTCGGCCATATTTTTACCTCTATTTCCTTTTCCTTGTTTTCTACTCTTATTATAACGTAATACACTACATTTTTCAAGTATATTACGTATTACACAACAACGTATTACGCACGTATTACATTGTGTAGTAAAAATACTTCGAAAAGAAGGTGCAAAAATACAAAACATGGAGTGATCAGAGGAGAAATGCCGTATTTGGGGCGATGCCCACCCAAGACAGCTATAAAAACGAGAAAAAACACTTATTTTAGGCATCTATGTCACACAACGCATTATTTCGCTCATACGGAGGTTTTTTATTTTACCCTACTAATGTATCCAAAAATCATTTTTACCTGCCTAAATAACGAAAATATGAGGTCGTTTTTAAGGCACCTTTCTTTTGGTTAAAAAACCTATCCCCTTACTTAAATGTAACACAATACCTATTGTGTTACATTTAATGTATTAAAAAAGGCCTAAAAATGGCCTTTTTTCTTCCAAATAATGAGATATGTAACATAACTATTGATATTGTACATTATATGTAATAAAATATTAATAGACATTAGACACAAGAGAAAGAGGTGGTGGTATGGATTTTGTACAACCAATACGAGATAAGAAGATGATCGAGGCAATGAAGCGAGAGTTATTGCGTACTGGCTATCGTAATTACATGTTGTTCCTGGTGGGAATCAATACAGGATTGCGTATTTCAGATATTCTGTCCTTAAAAGTAAAGGATGTAAGAAATCAGACATATTTAACATTAAGAGAGAAGAAAACCAGCAAAATCAAGCGTTTGAAGATCACGGGAATCGGGCAGGAACTCGATGATTATACAGAAAACATGGGAGAAGATCAATACTTATTTGCGTCTCAAAAGGGCCATAACGAGCCGATTACAAGGGTTCAGGCCTATCGCATTCTGAATAAAGCAGCAGAAGCAATAGGGCTCAACGAAGATATCGGAACCCATACATTACGTAAGACTTACGGGTATCATTTCTACCAGAAAACCAAGGATGTAGCCCTATTACAGGAGCTTTTTAACCACTCATCCCCGAGTATTACACTTCGATATATCGGTATAAATCAAGACGTAATGGACCGTGCGATGAATGATTTCGTACTTTAGGAAGAGGATTTTTAGCAATCCCCTTCCTTTTTTTGATATTTTTGGCCATTTAGTTTACATAATATTATTATGAATACCTTTTTTGGTGTTATTTTATGATTTTCTCTATTTATGTACACACTTTATGTGATGTAGTAATACATATGTAATACAATGTAATGTAATACATAATTTATACAAAAATCTTTGAAATTCCAAAATAAAAAAGTAAAAAAACAGGAAGGAGGCTAGATAGGCTATTTTCTAATGAGTTCAAAGCAGTTTTACATTATTCCAATGAATATTCTTATATTTCCGGCCATACGTTGTTAAGAAATAAGGAATCAATAAGATGAGGAGAGCCTATGTATGTGCCAGCAAGAGAATTTGCGTTAAGCGATGGCAGTATCTGTGTGATGAAAAGCCCGACCGCAAACGATGCAAAAAATATGGTGAACTATTTAAAAGAAGTAGCCAAAGAAACGCCGTATATGATACGATATATAGATGAGATAGAGCAAAGTCGCAGAGAATGGCCAATAAAGCTGAAAAATGCTTCGGAGCAAGAGGGAGTATTGTATTTATGCGTATTTTTCAATCAGAAAATCGTGGCAAACGGTACGATATGTCATATCTCTACTTATCGGAAAGTACGACATCGTGCCAGTATCAGTATTGCCGTATTAGAAGAGATGTGGCATAAGGGGATTGGAACTACGCTGTTACATGAATTAGTTGGCTATGCAAAGAAGATGCGCTACTCTCAGATAGAGCTAGAGGTAGCATGCAGTAACATTCGTGCGATTTCGCTGTATTTAGGTTGTGGGTTTCAGATCTATGGGAGACGGAATCATGCATATAAAATAGATGGAATAGGACTGATCGATGAGTATTTGATGTATCGTCAGTTATAAGCCGAAGGAGGAGAGTATGATACAGGATATTTTACCAAGAAGATTCTATAATGAATTTGAAGTACATACGGTTACAGAAGACGATGTTGTATTGGCATATGACGGCAAACTAGCATATATGAACCTGTCGATGCATGGAATTATTCTTCCCGTGTATCGAGAACTTAAGAATGAAGTAGAAAAAGAAGCGCTTACCTATGCATTTCGTATAGATGAGACTCGCTACTTCATATATGAAGGAAGCCGACACTTAGAAGAACAGAATGGATTTTCCTATATTCCATGGAGTGAATATCGCGAGTATGGCCCAATGCATGAATTGCTTGCAACTACAGTAGGCGCACAGTTATCCGAATGGTATGCATCCCATAAATATTGTGGCTGCTGTGGAGAAAACATGGTAAAAAGCGAGAAAGAGCGTGCGATGTGTTATCCATCTTGTAAAAAGACAGTATATCCAACGATTAGTCCATCTGTGATTGTAGGGATTACGAATAAGGATGAGCTATTGCTTACGAAGTATGCAAATGCTCCATATAAGCTGTATGCATTGGTTGCAGGCTATAGCGAGATTGGTGAGAGCATCGAAGAGACGGCGCGAAGAGAGGTAATGGAGGAAGTAGGACTTTCCGTAAAGAACTTACGTTATTATAAAAGTCAGCCATGGCCAATCAGTAGCGCCATGTTATTCGGATTCTTTGCAGAGGTAGATGAAGATCCAACTATCACGTTGCAAGAGGAAGAGTTAAAGGAAGGAACTTGGTTCAAACGAGAAGACATTCCAGAAACGACTTCCACGATCAGCCTTACCAATGAAATGATTGAATATTTCCGGAACCACCCAGAACAATTTGAACAATAGAATATTCCGCTTGTAGTGAAATACTATACGAATCCAGACTTAAAAGAGAAAAAGACAGCATAAAACTGTTTTAAAGTTGAAGAATATGGAAAAATAAGGTACAATATATCGTATGAAGTCAGTTTTATAAAGGAGAGATTCAATGAATAAAACTAAGTTAGCGATTCCAAAAGAATCTGGAGTACCTATGTTTTCCTTATTATTTGACATCTTAATGCTGTTGACCTTCCTTGTATATATTCAATATGCCAATGGAAAGATGGGAGTAGTAGCAACCACACCTGCATCGGGATCTAATGGAATGTACATATTCTTTAGCTTTTTATGCTTTTCCGTTCCAATCTTTATGTTCTTATGTACGATTTGTTTCGCGAAGAACAAGCCATATTTCTTACTTTTTCCATTAGCCCTCACGCCAATCAGCTACTTGTTATATGAACTATATTCCCTTGTGAATGGAGATGGTGGCTTTGTGATTCGGCAGTGGTACAAGGTAGTATCCTCGATTTATATTTTTATCGTATTCTACCTTATGCTACAAGGAACGGAAACGAAGAAGAAACGTGTCTTAATTATTAGCTGTCTCATGTTGATTGGAATTGCCGTTGGCATGACAGCAGCAGAAGTAGGACCATTTACCGAGAAAATTCCAGCCTTCTTTGATAACGAACAATATTATCCGGCTACCACAATTATATATATGTCTTCGTTGCTGCAATATGTATGCTATCTTGCAGCAGTAGTATCCTTAGGTGTAGCATTTACACCAGGCGGGGTATATAAACAAAAACAGTCCAGATCGTTTTTTGCGCTTCGAAATATGGACAGGATTCATGAAATCAACCGTACCCATGGTATGAGAAGATAAACCAAGAAAAGGCATCTGTTCCGAAGAACAGATGCCTTTTTAATGCAATCGGATTAGAAGTCAACTTCTGTTCCGTAATATGTGCAAGTAAATAATTTTTCCATTTCAGCAGGAGTGATTGCTCTTGGGTTAGAACCTGTACAAGCATCAGCAACAGCATTTTCAGCGATTGTTGCAAGTTTTTCTTTGAATTCTTCTTCCACGATTCCGAATTCTTGTAATGTCTTAGGAATACCCATTTGTTTGTTGAAGCAATCGATCTTACTGCATAAAGAATTGATTAAAGCGTCTTGGCTAGTTCCGTCAAGACCCATTCTTCTTGCAATTTCAGCATAACGAGCTTTTGCTTCTGTATTCTTAGCGTTGAATTTGATTACATATGGAAGGTAGATTGCATTTGCACATCCATGAGGAATATGGCCTGTGGAGAATGCAGCACCTGTTTTATGTGCCATAGAATGTACGATACCAAGTAATGCATTACTGAATGCCATACCAGCAAGACATTGTGCAAGATGCATTTCGTCTCTTGCATCCATGTTTCCACGGAAGGAAGCTGGCAAGTAATCGAATACCATCTCGATTGCTTGTAATGCTAATGGATCTGTAAATGGACTATGTAAAGTAGACACGTATGCTTCAATTGCATGAGTTAAAGCATCCATTCCTGTATGTGCAGTTAATTTTGGTGGCATTGTTTCAGCAATTTCAGGATCAACGATTGCAACATCTGGAGTGATGTTGAAGTCTGCTAAAGGATATTTGATACCTTTTGAGTAGTCAGTGATAACAGCAAATGCTGTAACTTCTGTAGCTGTGCCAGAAGTAGAAGGAATCGCAACGAATTTTGCTTTTTGTCTTAATTCTGGGAAGCTAAAAGGAGTGATTAAATCCTCAAATGTTATTTCTGGATATTCATAGAATGCCCACATTGCTTTTGCAGCGTCGATTGGTGAACCCCCACCCATGGCAACAATAACATCTGGTTGGAATTCAGCCATTGCTTGTGCACCACGCATAACTGTCTCAACAGATGGATCTGGTTCTACATTTTCAAATAAAGAAACTTCCATACCAGCTTCTTTTAAGTTGTTTACAACTCGATCTAAGAAACCGAAACGTTTCATGGAGCCACCGCCCACTACTACGATTGCTTTTGTTCCTTTCATCGTCTTTAAAACATCTAAAGAATCTTTTCCATAATAAATGTCTCTTGGTAGAGTAAATCTTGCCATTTGTACTTTCTCCCTTCGATTGTTAAGTTTTTAACACCCGAAATCATTATACTTCATAAAATGGCAATATGCAAGAATTAATGAATCTTTTA
>CALZJY010000085.1 GCA_945787925.1 uncultured Anaerosporobacter sp.
GCGGGAGGGGAAGTAAGCCCTGAGCAGGAAAAAGCAGTCATGGACTATCTTTCTAGTGCACAGAAAGAGGGAATCATATATGAACAGACAAAGACCACGGTCGTAACCATGTTATGGGAGAAATGAAAAAGGGCCATAAGGGACTGAAAAACACAGTTCTTTATGGCCTTCTCGCCGTGATATGGTATACTGAAGAAAAGACAATAGGGAAATGAGTGGAGGATTATGGAGAAGATATTAGTCATTGAAGATAATAAAGACGTAAACCAAATGGTCAAGGAAACGCTAGAGAGTGAGGGGTATCTAGTAGTTTCGGCCTTTGATGGAATTCAGGGAATGAATCTCTTAAAGCAAGGAGGGATTGATTTGCTAGTATTAGATTTGATGCTTCCTTATAAAAATGGAGATGAGATCGTAAAAGAGCTGCGGGAATTTAGTAATCTTCCAATCCTCGTAGTATCGGCAAAAGATATGGTGTTGACCAAAATTGATTTAATCAAGTTAGGGGCTGACGATTATATGACGAAGCCATTTAATCTGGCAGAACTCACCGTTCGTGTACAAGCCCTGCTCCGACGAAGCCAGCCATCAAAGAAGGAGCGTATCCTTGCTTATAAAGATTTAGAAATACATATACAGCAGAAAAAAGTAATCGTAAATGGAAAAGAAGTAGAACTTACGGCAAAGGAATACCAGATTCTAGAGCTGTTTTTAACCAATCCGAAGAAGGTGTTTTCAAAAGCAAATATTTATGAGTCTCTATGGGGAGAGGAATACTTAGGAGATGATAATACGATCAAAGCACACTTAAGCAATCTTAGAAGCAAGTTAAAGAAAGCAAATCCGGATTGTGACTACATAGAAACTGTATGGGGATTTGGATACCGTCTGATGAAAGAAGAATTATCCGATAATTAACGGTGTTGTTTGAAGCGTTAACCTTTTCTTAACCAGTTCGCCTTACAATGATACTAACAAGAGGAAAGAAAAAGAAAGAGGCGTGATAAGATGAAACAATATGTATTACAGACCAAGCATTTGACGAAGAAGTTTAAAGAGTTCCATGCACTTTTGGATGTATCGTTAGAATTAGAAAAAGGAAAGATTTATGGATTAATCGGAAAGAATGGAGCAGGTAAGACGACATTGATGCGCATCATTTCAGGATTAAGCGAAGCTAGTAGTGGAGAAATTGCATTGTTTGGAAAGTCAGACAAGAAGCGATATGAGAAAGAATTAAAGCGAATTGGAACGTTGATTGAATATCCCACATTAAATGGAGGAATGACCGCAAAAGAAAATATGAGGCTTCACCGGATCATCCGTGGAATTCCAAATGAGGAACGAGAAGAGGAATTATTAGAATTAGTAGGCCTTGGAGAAGTAGGAAATAAGTTAGTCAAGGACTTTTCCCTTGGCATGCATCAGCGCTTGGGAATCGCCATCGCCCTTCTTCCAAGTCCAGAGTTATTGATTTTGGATGAGCCAGTAAATGGGCTAGACCCAGTCGGTGTAGTAGAAATCCGTACATTGATTAGACAGCTATGTGAGCAGCGGAACATGACGATTTTAATTTCTAGCCACAACTTGCCAGAG
This sequence comes from uncultured Anaerosporobacter sp., assembly GCA_945787925.1. Lineage (GTDB taxonomy): Bacteria > Bacillota > Clostridia > Lachnospirales > Lachnospiraceae > KM106-2. Next base: position 1,597 of record CALZJY010000085.1, read on the forward strand.
CTATATCAGACAGCGACGGATTATATCATCATTGACCAAGGCATGGTAAAGAAAACGCTAACCTTAGAACAGTTAGAACAAGAATGTGAGCAGTACTTAGAACTTGGATGTGATGAATCGGAGCATTTAGTAGAAGTATTAGAACGAAGACTTGGAATTCATCACTATAAGGTAATGCCAGATCAGAAGGTTCGACTCTACGAGAAAAAGGAAGAGGTAAGAAAGATTGTATCGACGATGATTGAAGAGGGAATCTTGCCGACCCATATCTATACTGCAGGCGAGTCGTTAGAAAACTATTTCTTATCAGTGATTGGAGGAGAATAATATGATGAATATAATCCGAGCAGACCTATACCGGGTGAGCAAGAGCAAGGTGTTTAAAATAGCAGTTCTTCTTAGTGCAGTTTCTGCAATCAGCGTGGCGTGTCTTCTGTATCTGGTGAGCAAGGGAAGCGTTGCACAGGATATGTTTGTGAAGTTTTCATTGTTGGTGGATACATTTTTAGTACCTTTCCTAAGTTCGTTAGTAATCGGTAGCTTGATTAGTCAGGATTTTGAAAGTAAGAATATTCATGATGAGATTGCAGCAGGGAATGGCAGAAATGCAATTGTAGTAGCAAAGCTATGTTCGAGTACGATCTTAACAGGGTGTATTGTCCTTCCTTATGCACTTGTTACTGTCTTAGGAATCGCATCCCGTATTTCCTTCGCGAAGTATGTTGGCATCCCATCCGTATTCTTTGGGATATTAGGAGATGCAAGTGAAGGTGCGTTATCAGGACAGACGTTCCATACATGTATTGGTCTTTGCTGTTTGATGGTATTGATCTATGCAGCAAGAGTCAGCTTATATCTTCCTATTGCGTTTAAGACACGCAAGACGGTGCCAGTAGTGCTAGTGGCAATCTTATCAACGTTTGGATTTGATATCCTGTATGCATTGTTTCGCAATGTCAAAGGAGCAAGTGAGGCGCTGAAGTTCCTTCCTTATACGATTACCAATGATATTTCCTTGCATGCTTCTTCCGCAACGTTGATCGAAGCGGTTTGTGCAAGCGTTGTGTTTATGAATATTATGTTCAGTATTACGAAAGGGTATTTCCGTAAGGCGGAAATCAAATAGTGCCATATAAGGAGTGCATATGAATATAATAACTATTATGTTAGGTATATGCGTAATCGGATTGCTTTGGTATCTTCATATCATACAATGCCAGATGCGGAATATACGGCAAATATTAGAGAAACGAATTCAAGAATCAACGGAAGAGCTACTTACATTCGAAATGGTGAATAAAGAGTTTAACCGGCTTGGAAAGGCCATAAACGACTGCTTAAAGGCGGAGGAAACCCTCCGTCTTAAAAGTATGCAAGAGGAAAAGCAGTTCAAAGAATTGATTGCCAACATCTCACATGACCTTCGCACGCCCCTTACGGCAGTAAAAGGATATCAGCAGTTACTAGCAAAAGGGCCGCTGACGAAAAAACAGCAGCAGCAGCTTATGATTGCCATGCAGCATACGGAGGAATTGGGGGAGTTGGTAGAACATTTCTTTGAATATGCGTATTTGGTGAATTATGCGATGGAGATGTATCCAGAGACCTTCAATGTCGTATCCACAGTAACCGATTGTTTGTTAGCGTACGTAAATGAGTTAGAAGAACGGGGATTATCGATTCAGTATGAGGAGCCTGCGCCGATTTCCATTGATGCCGATCATGAAATGGTAATAAGGATCTTACAGAATCTGATGAGAAACTGTATCAAGCATTCCGTAGGGGAGATTCGAATCGAGATAGAAGAGCTAGCAGATACAGTGAAGATTGCCTTTACGAATCCAGTGAAGGAGAAATCTGCGTTAGAAGTAGAACGAATCTTTGACCGATTTTATACCGCAGACCGGGCAAGGCAGTCCTCCAATGGGCTTGGACTTTCCATCGTAAAGCTATTAGTAGAGCAAATGGGAGGGACCGTGGAGGCGGCCCTAAAAGAAGAGCAACTTACCATTTCCGTAAATCTTTTGCAAGTACAGAGCAAAGGTTGACCGAAGGACAAATAGCAAGTATGATAAGAGAGGATTTAGCGTGTGCGGAGATTGCACACAATATAAGGCAAAGCATAGGATGAAGGAGAACTTGCTGGAGGATAAAATGAAAGAGATAGAACCAATCATCAAACAGTTTTTGTTTGATGGGACTTATAGAGAATCCATAGCATATGGAGCAGGACATATTAATGATACGTATCGTCTTACATTTCAAAAAGGCAAAGAAACAAATCGATACATTTTACAAAAGATGAATCCAGGAATTGCAGAAGATATGGACCTATTGATGGATAATATCGAACGAGTAACGAAACATATCAAGGGGAAAAATAGACAACAGACACCGATGCTTATTCCAACAAAGGCGAGCAAAAATTATTATAGGACAAAAACGGGAGAATGCTATCGAGCCTTTGTTTTTATTGAACATGCTAAATCCTATGACGAGGCACAAAGCGAGCATCATATGAGAGAATGCGGAAGGATTCTTGGAATGTTTGAAAAAGACCTAATGGATTTTACATTTGATCCTAAGTATGTTGAGATGACAAAGAATTTTCATGATACAAGATATCGCTATGAGAAATTAATGCAAGCAGTGGAAACAGATGCCTTCGGACGTGTAAAGGAAGCGGTAGACGAAATACGATTCTTTATACAACGACAAGAACTATATGGGCAGTTACTCACACTGGTAGAACGGGAAAGGATTCCAGTGCGTGCCACACATAATGATTTAAGAATTAATAATATTTTGATAGACAGTAGGGAGCAAAAAGGAGCGGCATTAATTGATTTGGATACCGTAATGCCAGGACTCGCTGCCTATGATTATGGGGATGCTATTCGTTCGGCAGCAAAACGAGTGTACTACAAGGATGGAAAAATCGAATCAGTAGAGTTCTTGCCCCATCTTGCAGCTGCATTTACGAAGGGTTACCTAGAAGAGGCAAGAGAAATCCTCACGAAAGAAGAAATCGAGACATTGCCATTAGGAATCCGTACGATGTCATTAGAACTTGGAATGCGATATCTAACCGATTATCTGAATGGGGATGTATATTTTAAGAAAAATAAAGATGGTAAAAATTTAGAAAATGCAAGAAGAGAAATTGCATTTACAAAGCAAGTGGAACAGTATCAAAAAGAATTAGAGCAAATGGTAGTAAGGGATCAGACAAGCAAATGAAATTGACAAGGGAACAATTTAGAATTTTATTTTCTGAAGAGTTTTTGTTAAAAGGCTATTATACGGAAATTTCCTTTGAATTTGATGGAGAAGAGGGTTGGTTAAGAAAGATGCCTCATCCAGAAAAGAAAGGGCGGCAGCTATAGTGGTATAGCTTAAGTTCAGATGGAACGCCATTGAAGGAAGTTCTTTTGAGGAACTACTTCCGTATTATCTAAAAGATTTATAAAGAACAGAAGAAACGAGCAGCAGAAATCGTCGATTGGGATATTCTGCTGCTTTGTTCTTGCAAAAACACCGTTTTAGTATGGAAAAAATCGCTAGTTTTAATAAGCTTGTCATAATAAAACAGAATATGAATAGAATTGTTTAATGTGGGAAGTATGCTCATTAATAATGGAAATAAAGGAGGACATGCAATATGGGAGCATCCGATCAGCAGTTGATTCAAACCGTACTTGTTGGTATTGTTACATGCTTCGTTGGAGTTATCATATGTATTGCCATTGTTCGAGTTAAGATAAGAACCCGGAAGATGCCACAAAAGGAGAACGTTCCAGAAGAACCTAGAAGATATCATATTGCGCTAAAGAATCGTCAGAATGGAGACGAATATGAAAGAGACTTCGAGGGAGAGGTCATCGTAGGGCGAAGCCCAGAAGAAGCAAACTTGATTGTGTATGATGATCGAAGCGTTTCCAAAAGCCATTTCAAGATTACAGAGCACAATGGTGATTTCTTCATCGAAGATTTACACTCTTCAAACCATACATGGCTAAATGGGAGACGAGTTGTAGAAAAGCAGCCAGTAAAAACGGGAGATCGAATCACAATTGGGTATTATACATATTCTATCACGTTGAAAGAAGAAATATAAAGTCAAAAAAAGTCGTAGCAGATATTTACAAAAAATAAAAAAGTGGTAAAATATGCATATATATACAGAAGGGAGTAAACATATGGAATATACAGTAGATGTAAGTAAGCCAGTGACGAATCCAGAACTAGTAAAAGCACTTTCTCATATGCGCCAAGTAAAGACAAGAGAAAGTGGAGATGCAGTCATCGAGCTTATCAAGACTGCAAAATTTTTAGTTCCAATCGTGTTGAATAAGCAACCCAAAAGAAACGAGGATGGCACGGTAACGTTCCGTGATCAGACAATGATTCGTTTTCCGCTCTTGCAAAACGCAAAGAAGCAAAGCTATTTTATGGCGTTTACGGATTGGGATGAATTATATAAATGGAGTTCAGGACAGGACCAAACGACAGCAGTATTTGAATTGAAAGATTACTGGGATTTATTAGAGGGTCCGAATAATGAAGGGGCAGCAGGCGTGGTAATAAATCCTTATGGTGGAAATCTTACGTTAACCCATGACATGCTTCGAGCACTGTTAAAACGATAAAAGGAATATATTGACTTCAGACAATGAAGATGGTAGAATATGGTAAAATAACAGTGTGAAAGGCAATGACGGGGAGGAGTACATATACTCATGGATGCAAAGAGAGAAGATGGTAGGTGAGAATCTTCGTTCTATATATATGGAAGTAGCCTCTGAGTGGTGGACTGAACAGACGAATGTCTAAGTAGGCTCCAACGGATGGTTCCAACGTTATATGGAATACGATATCGAGGAATCTGTATCGCATGAGAGCAGGAAGTTTTTTCTGAAGTTAGGTGGTAACACGGATAATAATATTCGCCCTAAGCTAATATATTTAGCTTAGGGCATTTTTTTTTCCGTTTGCTATAGACGAGCCATATGCTTGGAAAAGGAATGGTTCGATGGACTAATTATGCACAGGAGGGATTGCTTATGGAAATTAAGGGAACTGAATTGTTTGTAAAAGCATTGAAAGAAGAAGGGGTAGATACGCTGTTCGGCTATCCCGGTGGAATGGCGATTGATTTGTTTGACGCACTTTATGAAGTGGAAGGAATAGACGTCGTGTTGCCAAGACACGAGCAGGCATTGATTCATGAGGCAGATGGATACGCAAGAAGTACAGGAAAAGTTGGAGTATGTCTTGTGACGAGTGGTCCTGGAGCAACGAACTTAGTAACAGGAATTGCAACAGCAAACTATGATAGTGTTCCATTGGTATGTTTTACAGGTCAGGTTATGACAAGCCTAATCGGAAACGATGCGTTCCAGGAAGTAGATATCGTAGGAATTACAAGAAGCATTTGTAAATGGGCAGTTACGGTAAGAAGCCGAAAAGATCTTGGAAGAATTATAAAAGAAGCATTTTACATAGCAAGAAGCGGAAAGCCAGGTCCAGTCGTGGTGGATATTCCAAAGGATATTCAAATCGCACTTGGTTCTGATGTGTATCCAAGCGAAGTGAATATCCGAGGATATAAGCCAACGACGGTAGCGCATTCCGGACAGATAAAAAAAGCAATGACAGCACTTTCTCGTGCGAAGAAACCAGTGTTCTTAATTGGTGGCGGGGTGAAGATTTCTCATGCAGAAGAAGAAATGACGAAACTTGCAGAATTGACAGGAGTCCCTGTAATTACGACAATCATGGGAAAAGGAGCAATAGATACCAAGCATCCATTATATATTGGAAATATCGGCATGCATGGAAACTATGCAAGTAACCATGCCATTACGGAATGTGATGTATTGTTCTCCATCGGAACAAGATTTAATGACCGTATTACAGGTAAGATTAGCGAGTTCGCCAAGAATGCGACAATCATCCATGTCGACATTGATTCCGCATCGATTTCCCGTAATATCATCGTAGACATTCCTGTCGTAGCCGATGCAAAGAATGCGATTCAGATGATGCTAGAACATGCAAAGAAATTAAAAATCGATCACTGGGTAGAAGAGGTACAGGCTTGGAAGGAAGCATATCCGATTACG
>CALZJY010000086.1 GCA_945787925.1 uncultured Anaerosporobacter sp.
CGGTGCTAACTCCTCCCTACTTCGTTGAGGAAGGGGATTTCGCACGTGTTTTACCGTTCAACCAGACTACTTGATACAGACTGTACGTAAACATCGTCACATACATCATAATCCATATAAGCCCTTCTCTCTGTATATTTTTTATCCATACGCCTGCCAAGTGCACTTGTCAATATATTCCATAAAATGTTTTTATCTTTTTCTTTTCCACGGAATTTCCGCCTCTCCCCATTACTAGAAAAGGTTCACCCTTTTCTAGTCCTACCCCCTCACGTCCGCCACTAGGAGGTCCGGGGTCCTCCCGTTCTTTTCCTCCAGCGGCGCCCGCCTTTAAAAAAAGACCTAGTCCCGTGCTACGCACGACACTAGGTCCTTCCTTTTTAAACGTTTTTAACATGTTTTTCCCCGATGAAATCCCATTTCATCGGAAGGCCGGTGGCCCCTGTCGGGGCCCGGCCTATCTATCGGCCACAACAGAATTTATATTTCTTTCCGCTGCCGCATGGACATTTATCATTACGTCCTACTTTTTTCTGTTTTTCTTGTTTTGGTTGCACTGCTTCTACAGATTGACCATTTTCCATTGCAATCATTTCTTCTGGAGAGAAACCTCTGTTTTCCCAGAAACGAGAATTGTTGTAAACGTTTACTAATAAATCGATTACTACTTTTAATTGATCTTCATCCATTGTAACATCGTAATCTTCAAGGATTGTAATACCTTGTGCTAATTCTTCACCGAAGCAATATACGTATTGGATTTCTGTACAGATTTTTTCAGCTAATACTTCATCATCAATAATATGTTCTAAGAATACAACTAGCGCTTCGAATGCTTTACTTCTTTCAAAGTATTCTTCACTTGCATAATTAATCATGATGTCCTTTGCTGGTACGTAGTATGGTTTATCCCCTTGTTTAGATGCTAAGATGGATACGCCATTTTCTTCTAATACTGCTTCATGAACAAATTGTCCGTCAACTAATTTATAGAAAATCTGTTTAACGCCACTGATTAAGTTGTAAACTTTAAGAATTTCTTCTTCATTTGTTGCAACTTTATTCTGTTCGTTAAATGTCTTAATTACTTGTTCTACTGGAACCATACCATAAAGGTTCGCACCTGCTGTGATATAGTCTGAAACTAATTGGAAACGATCTCTTTTCGCTTTAAATTCCTTTGTAAATACACGGTTATATAATTCTTTGATTTCTTGTGGAATAATGAATTCGTTTTCTTCTTCATTTTCTTCATTTACAAAGTAGAATAAGCTTTTGAATAAATATAAGTATTTAAGCAAATCTTCTTCAACGAAAGGCACTTCTTCTTTTAATTTTCTTTCGAATAATTCTAATTCTCTATTATTTGCAAAGAATACTACCTTTTGTACATACTCTTCATTGACAATTGCACCAATGATTAAGCTAGTAAGATCGTCTTTTTTTAACTTGCTGTAACCTTTTAAACCGATTGCTTTTGCAAGCTCTCTAAGTTCAGCTACTTTCTTTTTCGCTAATAAATCACGTATTAACATTTCTTACTCCTTTAGACAAAAAAATTCATTACTTACCATTATACTCTAAAACAGAACATTATACAACTGGAAATGACTTTTATTAACTATTCCTTAGGGTTTCCCATTTCTTCTAACTTTACCCATATAGGACAAAGTGTACCTTCTATGCAACGAGAAGAGTCTCCTCTTCTTTTCTGTTCATAAATGGTAGATAAATAACACTCATCATTGCTGCAAATTCCATTGGCGCTATGCCTCTATATTTATCTTGTGTAGTATAATTACTGCAATACATTTCCTTATTTCTGACAAGCAACTGCCATATTTTTTATTTCTATTAAATTTGATATATATATTAAATTATTGATATATACGCTCTCCTCGCTGGATGGTATTATTATATATGTAATCAAGTTATTTTCCCTCTTACTACTTTACCTCCCTAATAAAGTAGTAAATATTGTTAATTAACTAAAATTATATCTCACCGTAGGGTGCGGACGTGTACTCCCAATACACATTCCGCACCCTTTCCCCTTTTTATTCTTCTTTTCTATGTATTAATAACTCATATCTTCTGTTTCGATAACAATCAAACCCATGCTGTAATAACGAAAATCCTAATTTCTCATATAATTTCTTTGCCGGCTCATTTTTCGAATCTACAGCAATCGTAATTTCATAAATTCCTTGTTCTTCATAACTCTTTATTACATATTCTAAAAGTTTCGTTGCATACCCCTTTCTACGAAATGCCTCTTTGATCTTCAAATCCTGCAAATATACCCGTCTTCCTGGTATCGTCCTTCTCGTACTTCTGTCGTCCTCTACCACACCAACCATTCCGATTGTTTCTCCTGCATCCTTGATAAAGAATTCTTTCCTAACCCGCTCAATTTCCATCTTCCTTCCCCCTTCCCTAAACTACTTCTAGTATAACAGATTTTCTTGCATAGGGGATTCTTTGCAATTCCCTATGCAACGAAAAAAAGCACAGCCGCAAGGTTTCCCTTACAGCCATGCTTTCTTTTTTACCAACATTCCGTATCTTCAATTCCTAATTGTTCTGGTTTGAATACCGGATCTTTGCCTTCTGCTTTTTGTTTCTTGTAATCTTTCAGTGCTTTTCCTGCGATTGGATATAATAATAGGATTGCAATGATATTTACCACTGCCATTCCCCCCATTAAGATATCTGCTAAGTTCCACACGATATCAGCCTTAGCGATAGCTCCTAATACAATCGCGATTACGCATGTTAGACGGAATGCATGCAATAACTTCGCATCATCTTTGATGAATTTCAAGTTTGATTCCGCATAACAATAGTTTCCGATCATAGAGCTGAATGCAAAGAAGATGATTCCGATATTTACAACCAATACACCGATGCTCCCTACTTTGCTTCCGATTGCATTCTGTACTAAACCAATACCTCTTAAGTTTTGATCGATTCCACAAACTAAGATCATCATTGCAGTTGTCGTACAGATGATTAATGTATCGATATATACAGAAATTACTTGTACTAACCCTTGTTTTACAGGATGGCTCACTTCTGCTGTAGCTCCTGCATTTGGAGCAGACCCCATACCTGCTTCATTACTGAATAAACCACGTTTGATTCCGTACATAACACAAGAACCTGCAAAACCACCAAAGATTGCTTTAAAGTCAAATGCCTGTGTTATGATTTGTTTTAAGATTGTTGGTACTAATGTAATATTCGTTACTGTGATAAACAGCCCAAGACAAATATAGAGAATTGCCATGATTGGAACGATTACAGAAGTAATGAAACCGATACGATGGATTCCTCCGTAGATGGTTGCCGCTGTTCCAAGCGCAAGCAGGATTCCCATAACTAGGCCTAATAAGTGCTTCGCTCTGTCTCCTTCCACATACATGCTGAGTGCATCACTTACGTTAAATGCTTGAAGGGCATTAAATCCGAATGCAAAGCAAAGGATTAATAGAACTGCAAATACAATTCCTAACCAACGTTGTCCTAATGCTTTTTCCATGTAATACGCAGGACCGCCTCGATATGCCTCTCCATCTTTTTGCTTGTAGATCTGTGCAAGCGTGCTTTCTACGAATGCAGAAGCACTTCCGATAATTGCAAGAAGCCACATCCAAAATACTGCACCCGCTCCACCTGCTGCTAATGCAGTGGCAACCCCAGCGATGTTACCAGTTCCTACACGGGATGCTGTCGAAATCATTAATGCTTGAAAGGAAGAAACGCCTTTGCTACCTTTCTTCTTCTCCGTCAGAATACGAATCCCTTCCGGAATCATCGTAAGCTGTACACCTTTTGTTACAAATGTAAAAATAAGGCCTACGATTACTAATAATCCGATCAGAATATACGTATATAAAAAATCACTTGTATTCGCCAATAGATTATTTAAAAGTGTCACCTTTCAAACTCCTCTCCTTATTCTTTTTTCTATATTACTATAATTTTCCGCACAATTCAACAATTCACTACACAAAAGTGATTTTTATAGTGCTAATCATTTCTTTTTCACAAGAATTTTCAGCATTGTTCAATCTTGTGAATCTTCTTATAGTACGATACAATATGGATATATCACATTAGAAATGAGGGAAACCATTGCAGACACCATTTGATTTAAGCATCTTAAAGTTAAACCTTGAGGTTACATTAAATAATTATAAAAAGCTTACGAAATCCATTTATGACCAAAATACCGAGGGATTAAGCAAAGAAGACATCCTTTCTAAATTAATGGAAGGACGAAAAGAATTCGAGGCGCTTATGGAACAAGCCCATACTCTTCCGATTGCGTCTGACGAATTAAAAGACTTACAATACCAGATTTTTGATTTACTTCTCTATTCGGGAGATCTTTATAACTTCTATCATGCAGATTTATTCGATCGTTTCCGATTACGTATTGAAAATCAAAACCAAAAAGAACGTGTAAACCGTCTGCTTTAGACGGTTTCTTTTTTCTTACATAGAAAATTACGAAGAATCCCCTATGCAAGAATAGAGATAGCCACAGACTTTAGTACTTCCTTAACTTCTACTTGAAATAATTGTGAACAAAATTAGACAGCTCCCTAATTTTATTATTTTTGGAGAAGTATAAAAAGTAACCAATCGTCCGTGGCTATCTCTATTTAAACAATTAAATGATGTTGGCAAAGAATGCTATTCTTCTACCTTATTGCAATCCAAAGTACTTTATCTACTTAAACTCCTGTTTTCACAGCGAGACTGCAATCCTACTGTTACATCCCTATTTTCCTTCTTTCCTTTGCTTTGGGCGCGACACCAAAGGGAATCTCCATATAACTAGCCGTAATTGTTATACCAAGGATTTGAATTCAAATCGGTGTAATCTAACTAACAAACCAAATATTGATGTTTAAGAAGGTATCGGTTCAAAAAATGTGAATATGAATAAGACGTGATAAATTTTTCGAGACTTCAACCTCTAACTTAAACTATGTATAAAGGTCGAATAGAATATTATAGAAGAATAAGCAGATTCTTATGAATATGTACAAGAACCGCTCCTGATTATCATATATCAGATTCTATTAGAAATATCGTAGTCAAATCATAGGTGATTTGGTAGAAACTATTGATCCATTATACCAACTTTATACGATAGTTTATTTGTTTGTTGACTAAATACTACCACAACGTTTCCACAAATTCCACTGGTAATAAGTGCCAGCTTACTAGCCGTATTAAATACTACTTTTATTCATATGATTTATAGTAAAAAATCAAGTATAAAGGAGTATATTTCATGAGTAAAATCGTTGTCGTTGGTGTAAATCATGCCGGCACTGCTTGCATCAATACCATTTTAGATAATTATAAGGAGGAACAGGTCGTTGCCTTTGATGGTAATTCTAATATTAGTTTCCTAGGATGCGGTATGGCTCTCTGGATTGGAAAACAAATCAACGGACCAGAGGGTCTCTTTTATTCTTCCAAAGAAAAGCTAGAAGAAAAAGGGGCAACCATCCATATGGAAACAGAAGTAACCAAGATTGATTTCGATCAACAAGCAGTCTATGCCAAGGATACGCATGGAAACGAGCTTATAGAGCGTTATGACAAGTTAATCCTTGCGACTGGCTCCCTTCCTATCATCCCTCCTATTCCTGGCAAAGACTTAGAAAATGTTCAACAAGTAAAATTATATCAAAACGCACAAGAAGTGATCGAGAAGCTTGCGAACGAAGACTTACAAGATATCGTTGTCGTTGGCGCAGGATATATTGGTGTCGAATTAGCCGAGGCCTTCCGTCGCGGAGACAAACGTGTCACTTTGATTGACATTGCGGATACGACTCTTTCTGGCTACTACGACCCTGAATTCACTGCCCTTATGGACAAAAATCTTAGAGACCATGGCATCGAACTTGCGCTTGGTGAAAAAGTAGTAGAAATCAAAGGAGAGAAAAAATGTGAGGCCGTTGTTACCGACAAGGGAACGTATAAGGCTGATATGGTCATCCTTGCCATCGGATTCCGCCCAAACACGGCTCTTGGCGCAGATGCGTTACAGTTATTTAAAAATGGTGCATATGAGGTAAATAACCGTCAAGAGACAAGCCGTAAGAATGTCTATGCCATTGGCGACTGTGCTACCGTATTCGACAATGCCAGCCAACAAAAAGCCTATATCGCGCTTGCAACCAATGCCGTACGTTCTGGAATCGTGGCAGCACACAATGCGTGTGGCACGGATATCACTTCTATCGGCGTACAAGGCTCCAACGCCATCAGCATCTATGGCTTAAACTTAGTTTCTACTGGAATGAGCGAAAAGAAAGCTAAGGCACTTGGCCTAGAGGTGTTATCCACAGAATATGAAGACTATCAAAAAGCACTATTCATCGAACATGGAAATGAAAAAGTAAAGATCAAAATCGTATATGACAAAGCGACAAGGGTAGTGCTAGGTGCCCAGATTGCCTCTCGGTATGACATTAGCCTCGGCATCCACCTATTCTCCCTTGCCATTCAGGAAAAAGTTACGATCGATAAGTTAAAACTTTTAGATACCTTCTTCCTTCCACATTTCAACCAACCATACAACTATATTACGATGGCTGCATTGAATGCCAAGTAACTAACCCTTTCTAAATGCTTCCATAAACGAGTCGGTTGCTTGCTCCCATTCGGATTTTCTTTCCTCATACCGTTTGTTGAGCCAAGCAACCGACTCGTTTTTCATAAACTGCATCGACTTGTTTTCAGATGTAATACTATGTAGCCCACTTCTCCCTTGCATTTTCGACAAAAAATGACTACTATAGTCAATATATTTTTTACAAAGGAGACTAACGATGAATTACTTATTATCCCTACTCACAGGCGCGCTCGTCGCGTTGATGGTGTATCTCAATGGTACTCTCAGCAACTATACAGGAAACTATTCCGCTTCTGTATTGATTCATTTTGTAGGACTCATTGGGATCATTTTCATATTAGTTGTAACGAAATCGAAATTAAAAGGATTAAAAGGAATCCCTCTCTACCTTTATACCGGAGGCGTAATCGGGGTCCTTACCGTTCTATGTAACAATGTGGGCTACACCAATCTCGGTGCTTCCCTCACCATTGCGCTAAGTTTGCTTGGACAATCGGTCACTTCGATCATAGTAGACCATTATGGACTGTTTGGCGTTCCTGTCGTTCGCTTTAACCACAAAAAGACCATCGGACTACTCATAATTGCTATGGGCGTATTTTTTATGACATTATCCTAAGGAGGCTGCTATGACTTATATCGTATTATCTATTTTATCCGGGGTTACCATCGTGCTATCCCGTCTTGTAAATTTTGCATTATCCGAAAAGATCGGTTCCTATCAAAGTACCTTTTTCAACTTTCTAACTGGACTGCTTGGCTCCATCCTATTATTCGTATTGAGTAATGAGACGTTCCACTTCTTCCGCGTCTCCTCCTATCAAGGCGCTTGGTGGATTTACTGTGGCGGACTCGTTGGCGTCATTGGCGTAACCATGCAGATCGTTCTTTCCGGACGTATTTCCTCTTTCTATCTGACGTTATTCGTATTCATTGGTCAGTTATTTATGGGGATCCTAATCGATTATATGGTGACACGCTCCATCCCATTATTCCAAGTACTTGGTGGTATACTT
>CALZJY010000087.1 GCA_945787925.1 uncultured Anaerosporobacter sp.
AGCGCCGATTGTACTTGCGAAAGGTGCCGATCATCTTGCAGCGAAGATTCGTGAAATTGCAAAAGAAAATAAGGTAGAGATTGTGGAGAATAAGCCACTTGCCCGTATGATCTACTTCAATGTAGAAATTGGAGATGAGATACCAGAAGAGTTATATCAGATGGTAGCGGAAGTATTGGCTTATGTTTACAAGTTAAAGAATCAATAAGGGAAGTTAGAATAAGCAAATGAAAAGTTTGATGAAAGAAAGAGTAGAAGGGAGAGATTGGTAATGAAAAAATCGGATTTATTTATTGGTATTTATATCATTGCAGCCGTAATCTTTTTAATCGTTCCAATCCCTTCTATATTACTGGATGTTTTGTTAGCGCTAAACATGTCCATAGCGATGATGATTCTGTTTAATTCGCTGTTTGCGAAAGAAGTATTAGATCTTGCAGCGTTTCCTACGATTCTGTTATTTACAACAGTATTTCGTATCTCATTAAACGTATCGTCAACGAGGCTGATTTTGAGCAGTGGAGATCCGGGAGATGTCGTTAAGACATTTGGATCGTTCGTTGGTGGGAATGATATCGTAATCGGTGTTATCATCTTCTTCGTATTAATCTTAGTACAGTTTATCGTAATCAATAAAGGTTCCGAACGTGTATCTGAAGTAACGGCACGTTTCACTTTAGATGCGATGCCAGGTAAGCAGATGGCGATTGATGCCGACTTAAATACTGGTGCCATTACGGATGAACAGGCAAAAGAACGAAGAAACAAGCTACAACAAGAATCTAGCTTCTTCGGGGCCATGGATGGTGCGACGAAATACGTAAAAGGGGATGCTGTTGCAGGCTTAATCATTACTGTAATTAACTTAGTTGGTGGTCTCGTAATGGGAGTTATGAGGCAGGGAATGGATATGAGTACAGCACTGGATACGTATGTAATCTTAACCATAGGTGATGGTCTGGTATCCCAGATTCCATCGCTTCTAATTTCTTTATCCACAGGTATTATCGTAACGAAGGTCGGAAAGGAAGCGGAAATTGGCGATGTGTTACTTACACAGCTATTTACGAATCCTAAGGCACTTTACATGGTTGGTGGAGCGATGTCCTTCCTAGGGCTTGTAACGCCGCTTCCATGGTGGCTATTTATGGGCTTTGGTGGATTGATTGCATATAAGGGATATACGCTTGCAACTGCACAAGGGGTTGCGGAAATTGAAGAGATAGTCGCAGAAGACGAGGTAGGTGCAGAAGAAATCCGTCGTCCTGAAAATGTAGTTTCTTTATTAAAAGTAGATCCAATCGAGTTAGAATTTGGTTATGGAATTATTCCGCTTGCCGATGTAAACCAAGGTGGCGATTTATTAGACCGTATCGTAATGATTCGTCGTCAGGTGGCATTAGAGCTTGGTAGCGTCGTACCGATGGTACGTTTGCGAGACAATATTCAGTTAAATCCGAACCAATACTTGATTAAGATCAAAGGTGTGCCAGTAAGTGAAGGTGAAATCTTATTCGACCACTATATGGCGATGAATCCTGGATATGTAGAAGACGAAATTACAGGAATTCCGACGTTCGAACCGTCCTTCCACCTTCCAGCAATCTGGATTACGGAAAGTCAGAGAGAGCGTGCAGAAAGTCTTGGATATACAGTTGTTGATCCACCGTCGATCATTGCAACACATCTGATGGAAATTATCAGAAGAAACCTTGCCGATTTATTAGGAAGACAAGATGTACAAAACTTAATCAACAACGTGACAGAAGAAAATCAAACATTGATTTCCGAACTTGTACCGAAGTTATTAAGTGTTGGTGAAATTCAAAAAGTTCTTCAGAATTTATTAAGCGAGGGAATCTCGATTCGAGATTTAGTTACTATATTTGAAACGTTAGCGGATTATGCGCCAACGACAAGAGATACCGACGTTTTAACGGAGTATGTACGACAAAGCTTGAAACGTGCCATTACAGCGAAGTTCTTCCCAATGCAAACGGGTAACAGTGTTGTAACACTTGATCCAATGGTAGAACAAGAAATCATGGCATCTGTAAAACAGACAGAGCAAGGTTCATACTTAACGTTAGAACCAGATAAAGTACAAAGCATTTTAGATTCATTGCGACAAGAAACCCAAAAGTTAGAAGATTTAGGTGGTACACCGATTATCATCACATCTCCAATTGTCAGAATGTACTTTAAGAAGCTTACAATGGATTATTTCAAAGATTTAATCGTTTTATCGTATAACGAAATAGATTCCTCTGTGGAATTACAATCAGTAGGGATGGTGACAGCATAGTGCTTATCAAGAAGTTTGAGGCAGAGACAGAAACCTTGGCGATGCTAAAGGTAAAAGAAGAGTTAGGGAAAGAGGCAATCATAATGAACATCAAGACGATTAACCCAAGAGGAGTATATCGTCTGTTCAAGAAACCTGTAGTTGAGGTGACAGCCGCAATTGATGAATTGCTAAAACCAAAGCCAGTAGAAGAAAAACCGCTTACGAATGTCGCGTTCAATAAGAACTACATGGAAGCAACGATTCGAGGAGATATTCTTCAAGACTTAACCGAAAATATCGGTTCCCCAAAAGAACAGGAAGCTAGCGCGATTGAAGAGAAACTAGACCAGCTGCAAACGCTATTAGTGAATCAGATGGAACAAAACGAAAAGCTGGTAAAAGAAATGCAGGAAGAAAAGAAGGACATATTCGATATTCCATGTGTGAAGCTAATTTACGATCAATTGATTGAAAATGACGTAACACCAGAGAATGCAAGAGTCATCCTAAAAGAAGTGGAAAATCGCATTGAGACGGATTCTTCTGTAGATAACGTGTTATCCCATATTTATCAGAAAATTGTCTTAAAGCTAGGACAGCCAAAAGCGGTCGCCCTAGAAGAAGGCAAAACGAAATTTGTGTTTTTCATTGGTCCAACTGGCGTTGGAAAGACAACGACCATTGCAAAGATTGCTTCTAGCATGAAACTTCAAACAAATGCAAAGGTTGCCCTAGTAACGTTAGATACGTATCGCATTGCCGCAGTAGAGCAGCTTAAGACATATGCCAATATCTTAAGCGTGCCGCTAAAAGTTGTATATTCCAATCAAGAACTTCTAGGACTAAAAGAGGAATTTGAAGAGTATGACGTAGTGCTAATCGATACTGCAGGAAGATCTCATAAAAATGTAGATCAAGTGGCTGATATCAAAGAAATGTTAGAAATCACGAGTGAAGATTTAAGAGAAATCTATCTTGTATTAAGTGCAACGACAAAATATAAAGACTTATTACAAATTATTGAGACGTATAAGAAGTTAGCTGGATTCCAGTTGATCTTTACGAAATTAGATGAGACGCTTTGTTGGGGAAACATACTGAATGTTAGAATGCTTACCCAAGCTCCACTATCGTATATGACATTTGGACAAAATGTTCCTGACGATATCGGAAAGATGGATGCTCAAAAAATTGCAAAACAGTTACTAGGGGGGAGTGAGTAGTGGATCAAGCAACAAACTTACGTAATATCATCAAAGCGCATGAACAACAAGTGAAGATGGGTACACAACAACAGCTCCCAAATAGGGAAGAGAAAAAAGAACGACATGCAAAGGTCATCACAGTAACAAGTGGCAAGGGTGGCGTTGGAAAATCGAACATCTCGATTAATCTTGGAATTGCACTTCAAAAGTTAGGGAATCGAGTGGTTATTTTAGATGCTGACTTTGGTTTAGCAAATGTAGAGGTAATGCTTGGAATCCGTCCAAGATTTAACCTTGCAGATTTGTTGTTCCGTGGAAGAACAGTAGAAGAGGTAATCACAAGAGGTCCAGAAGGGATCGGATTTATCTCTGGAGGGTCTGGAATTGAAGAATTAATCAATCTAGATCCAATTCAGATAAGAAATCTTACAAAAAGGTTATCTGATTTGGACGAACTAGCCGATTATATTATTGTAGATACTGGTGCAGGAATCTCAGATGGACTCATGCAGTTTATCAAAGCTAGTGATCGAGTACTTTTAGTAGTGACTCCAGAACCGACTTCCATTACGGATGCCTATGCGGTATTGAAGTCAGTTAGCCGAACATTTGCTGACACGGAAGAGCCAATGCGTATTGACTTAGTTCCTAATCGAGTAGGCTCCTTCCAAGAAGGCAGAATGCTTCATAAGAAACTATTAGTAGTAATCGAGCGATTCCTGCGTGTTAACCTGCATCTTGCTGGTTCCGTAATTCAGGATATGAACATTTCGAAAGCTGTAATGGCACAGATGCCGATCGTGCTCTCATACCCGCATTCGCCAGCGGCTGTTGCAATCAATACACTTGCGAAATCCATTCATGAAGGAACTTCAGTAGAAAAACAAAGTTCGAAAAAAGGGATTAGAGAATTATTCGGTTCCTTCTTGAAAGGGAAGATTAGTTTGTAGCACAGAAACCGAAAAGGTTCGAGTAGCTAGATGAGACCGAGGATGGATAGAATTCCATCGGGCTTTTAGATATACCTGCAAAGAATGGCCTTTGACCATGTGCAGAGGAATGATTGAAATTGCTTGTTGATACAGGATATGTAAGGTATTGACAGGGATGAGTGATGATAGCTTAGCGGGTATAAAAATATTAAGGGAAAAGAAAGAACTTTATATTTTAACACAAGAAAAAGAAACATCAACAGTTTATGGAATGTTAAAAGCGATTTAGGAAGCTGGTTTAGCCGATGAAATTGTACCATTACATAAAGTGGATGAGGTTATTAAGAAAAATGTGGAGGTGCATTAATATGGATATGAACCAATATCTGGATATTTTTATTGATGAGACAAAAGAACATTTACAAAATTTAAACGAACAAATTCTTGTTTTAGAAAAGGAGCCTGAGAACGAGGCGACGATTAATGAGATTTTCCGTGCAGCGCACTCTTTAAAAGGCATGGCAGGAACAATGGGGTATAAGAGGATGCAACGCCTAACTCACGACATGGAAAACGTATTTTCTGAAATTCGAAACGGAAAGATGAAAGCAAGCGATGATTTAGTTGATGTATTATTCCGTGGTTTAGATGCACTTGAATCTTATCTTGCAAATATTCAATCAACTGCTGATGAGGGAACAGAGGATAATGAAGATATTATCAGTGTGTTAAATGAAATTTTAAAGGGAGCAACAGCGAAACAAGAAGAAACTCCTCAACAACAGCCAGTACAAGCTGCAGTAGCAACGGTTGTGGAAGGAAAATATAAACAATTAGAATTAGCAGAACACGAACGTCATGTAGTAGCAGAAGCGTATAACGAAGGCGAATCTGTATTCGGCATGACGGTGTATATCCAAGAGGCATGCATCTTAAAATCTGCAAGAGCATTCTTAGTGTTCAAAGCATTAGAAGAACAAGGTACAATCATCAAGTCTCAACCATCTGTTCAAGATATCGAAGACGAAAAATTTGATTTTGACTTCAGCTTAATTTTTATTACGAAATTATCCTTAGAAGAAGTAAAGGCACGTGTATTAAACGTTTCCGAAATCAAAGATGTTGTAATAGAAGCGATTGAACAACCAGTAGAAGAACCAGCAAAAGTGGAAGTGGAAGTAGAGAAACCAGAAGAAAAGAAAGCAAGTGTTGCGAAGAAAGAACAAAAGCAACAAGCTTCTAAACCAGTCGTGAACCGTTCCGTCCGTGTTGACATTGAAAAATTAGACGTATTAATGAACTTAGTATCGGAATTAATCATTGCGAAAAACGGATTAGTTTCTATTAACAGTACAGATTCTTCTGATAAGACAGCTGGAAACTTCAATGAACAAATTGAATATTTAGAACGTGTTACAACAAGCTTACACGAATCTGTAATGAAAGTTCGAATGGTACCAATTGAAAGTGTTGTAAACCGTTTCCCACGTATGATTCGTGACTTATCTAAGAAGTTAGATAAACCAATGGAATTGGTGATGTCTGGTGAAGAAACAGAGCTTGACCGTACAGTGATTGATGAAATCGGCGATCCATTAATGCACTTATTACGTAATTCTGCCGATCATGGATTAGAACATGTAGAAGAACGTAAGAAGTTAGGAAAGAACCCAAAAGGAACAATCTTTTTAAATGCATACCAAGATGGTAACAACGTAGTGATCGAAGTTGGCGATGATGGTGGCGGAATCAACGTAGACAAAGTACGTGATAAAGCGATCAACAGAGGCGCAATCACAGAAGAGCAAGCAGAAACGATGACAGAAAAAGACTTCATCGACTTATTATTCCTTCCAAGCTTCTCTACAGCAGATCAAATCAGCGATGTTTCTGGCCGTGGGGTAGGACTTGATGTTGTTAAGACAAAAATCGAATCTCTTGGTGGTGACATCGAATGTAGAACAAAACGCGGGGAAGGCAGTACCTTCATCATCCGCTTACCATTAACATTGGCAATCATCCAAGCACTTATGGTTGAAGTTGGTACTGAAAAGTATGCGATTCCATTAGGAAGCATCCAAACAATCGAAGATGTTCCATTTGAAGAAGTCAAGACAGTAAATGGACAAGAAGTAATCAACTTAAGAGGAATTATTCTTCCAATCATCCGATTAGAAGAAGCACTAGATGTTACTCCATTAGAGGAAGAGAAAACGTCCTATACTGTCGTAATCGTTTCTAAAGGAGACCGTTATGCAGGGCTTGTAGTAGATAGCTTAATCGGACAACAAGAAATCGTTATTAAGCCAATCGGTAAGTATATGGAAACTAGCAAAATCATCGGTGGAGCTACAATCCTTGGAGACGGTGAAGTTGCACTTATCCTTGATGCAAACACATTAGTATAGGAGGACGATCAGATGGAAAATACAATCACACAAGTAACATCCTTAGATGCAAAACAATACATTGTTGTTAAATTAGGGAACGAACAATTCGGTATTGATATTCAATATGTAGAAAATATCGTAAGAATACAAAGAATTACAAGAGTGCCTAAGGTTCAAAACTTCTTTAAGGGCGTAATTAACCTTAGAGGGGATATCGTTCCTGTCATGAGCTTACGTTTGAAATTCGGTTTAGAGGGAGAAGACTATACAAATTCGACTAGAGTCATCATCCTTAAGCCAGAAGGAAAAGAAGTACTAGGTATT
Source organism: uncultured Anaerosporobacter sp. (assembly GCA_945787925.1). GTDB lineage: Bacteria > Bacillota > Clostridia > Lachnospirales > Lachnospiraceae > KM106-2. The sequence goes on from CALZJY010000087.1 coordinate 7,139, forward strand.
GTAGTAGATGAAGTAAAAGAAGTAGTAACGTTAGAAGAAAATCAAATCGACAAAGTTACGTATACACCATCCAATGATAACTATAAATATCTAAGTGGAATCGGTAAACATAAAGATAGCTTAATTTCAATCTTAAACATTCAAAGTATCGTGGTAGACAAAGAAGTGCTTTAGGAGGCGGAACCAATTGTGCAAACATAATTTTAGCCACATGGATGCAATGCAATTCGATGTGTTAAAAGAGATAGGCAATATTGGTGCAGGAAATGCTACTACCGCACTATCGCAAATGGTTGGTAGTAGGATTGACATGAAAACTCCATGTGTTCAGCTAATCGATATCAGAGAGTTCTCTGATATCGTTGGCGGACCAGAGAACATCGTCGTAGGAATTCTTTTCACATTGGAAGAAGATGTGGAAGGAATGATGATGTTTGTACTAGAACAGTCAACTGCACATTTTTATGTAAATATATTAATT
>CALZJY010000088.1 GCA_945787925.1 uncultured Anaerosporobacter sp.
TGAAAACTTGGGTGAAACCAAGGACGATCTAAACCGTATGGTAAACGAGTTAGAAGCAAGTCTTGGAGATCCAGCCCTTGTGTGTGCTGAACTTTCAGACAATCATCAATTTGTAGAAGTGAAAAAAGCATTTGCAAAAGAAATGGTAACAGCATTTATCAAACTAAATGGTATGACAATCGGCGTGGTTGCAAACCGCCAAGAATTATATGTAGATGGTAAGAAGGAAGAAGAATTTGATGCCGTTCTTACTACAAATGGATGTAAAAAAGCAGCAGAGTTTGTAAAATTCTGTGATGCATTCCGTATCCCAGTCGTATCCTTTACAAACGTGGAAGGATATAAGGCAACAAAACAAGAAGAGCAAACGATTGCAAAAGCAGTAGCTGCTCTTACAGATGCATTTGCTAGTGCTACGGTTCCAAAAATCAATGTGGTAGTAAAGAAAGCATATGGAAGTGCATATATCACAATGAACTCCAAACATATTGGTGCAGACATGGTGTTTGCATATCCAGATGCATTGATCGGCATGATGGATGCGACATCCGCTGCAAGAATCATGTATGAGAAAGAAATCGAAGAAGCATCTGACAAAGATGCAATCATTCGTGAAAAAGCAGCACAATATGAGGCGCTTCAAAGTAGTGCGCTTTCTGCAGCAAAACGTGGTTATGTGGATGCAATCATTGAGCCGGCATCTACAAGAAAACAGCTGATTTATGCATTTGAAATGTTATTCACAAAGAGAGACAGTCGTCCAAGCAAAAAGCATGGCACAATTTAAAATGAGGTGATGCTGATTATGAAGAAACTATATTTAGTATTATGTATGGCATTATGCATGGTAGCATTTACCGCATGTGGAAACAGCAACAAAAAGTCTAGCAATGCAAAATTCGATGAGGCGGAATTAAAGAAAGCATACGAAGGTACCGTGCAAGAGATTTGCGGGGATGCCTATAAAGAGGTAACAGAAGAAGATAAGTACGAGGCAATCGTAAGCCAATTTGGAGAAGACATTGCACAGTCCTTAAAGACATTTGTGGAAACAACAAAGGACTTAGGAAACTATCAATCCTGTGAGAAAGAAAGCTTTACATATTCTAATGATAACGTTACGGTAGAAAGCAAAGTGAAATTTGAAAAAGATACAGTAGTAGTCCGGATGGTATTCGATAAGAATTACAAAGTAGAATCTTTCTCTACGGAACTATATAAGACATTTGGTCAAAAGATGATCAAAGCAGCCTTAAATACAGTGATGGGAATGGGAACAGTATTCGTTGTGTTAATCTTTATTTCCTTAATGATTAGCTTGCTTGGATTCGTTCCGAAATTAGTAGCACTTAAGTCAAAAGAGCCAGTACAAGTAGAACAACCGGTAGCACCTGTTCAAGAAGAAGTAGCAGAAGAAGAGGACGACCTTGTTTCAGATACTGAGTTAGTTGCGGTAATTACGGCTGCCATCATGGCAAGTATGGGTGAGGAAGCACCTTCTGATGGACTTGTAGTAAGATCCATTCGTAAAGTAAATCCAAAATGGAAAAATGCATAGTTGTTATTAAGTCAAACATAAGGAGGATATAACTCATGAAAAACTATACAATCACAGTAAATGGAAATGTGTATAATGTCACAGTAGAAGAAGGAACTACGAGCGGAGCAGCAGAAACTACTACAGCTGCAACAACGGTAGCAGCTCCTAAGGCTCCAGCGAAAAAAGCTGCAGCAAGCACTGGTGCAGGCAAAGTAAAAGTGAATTCTCCAATGCCTGGTAAAATCTTAAACGTAAAAGCAAGTGCAGGACAAGCAGTGAAAAAAGGGGAAGTAATCTTAATTCTTGAAGCTATGAAGATGGAAAACGAAGTAGTTGCACCTCAAGATGGAACTGTTGCAAGCATCAATGTAACAGCTGGAGATTCCGTAGAAGCAGGAGATGTATTAGCTACTTTAAACTAGTAACTTAAGGGAGGAAAACTAAATGGATTACGTATTATCTACGCTAAGTAATTTAGTAAAGCAAACATGTTTCTTTAGTCTGACATGGGGAAACCTATTAATGATTTTTGTTGCGCTTTTCTTCTTATATTTAGCAATCAAAAAAGAATATGAGCCACTCCTTTTAGTACCAATTTCATTTGGTATGTTATTAGTAAATATGTACCCAACGATTATGCAAGAAGGTGGTTTGTTACATTACTTCTATCTATTAGATGAATGGAGCATCTTGCCTTCTCTAATCTTTATGGGTGTCGGCGCTATGACAGACTTTGGCCCATTAATCGCAAACCCTAGAAGCTTCTTATTAGGTGCAGCAGCACAGTTCGGTATCTTTGCTGCTTACTTAATTGCAATCTTGATGGGATTTGGTGATAAGGCAGCATCCGCAATTTCTATCATCGGTGGTGCGGATGGTCCTACATCCATTTTCCTTGCTGGTAAGCTTGGACAGACAGAATACATGGGGCCAATTGCAGTAGCTGCATATTCTTATATGTCATTAGTACCAATCATTCAACCACCAATTATGAGACTTTTAACTACAAAAGCAGAACGTGAAATCAAAATGGAACAACTTAGACCAGTATCTAAGTTAGAAAGAATCCTATTCCCAATCGTTGTTACGATCGTCGTAGTAGCAATTCTTCCATCTACTGCTCCATTGGTTGGTATGTTAATGCTTGGTAACTTATTCAAAGAATCAGGCGTTGTAAAACAATTAACAAATACGGCATCCAATGCCTTAATGTACATCGTCGTTATCTTACTTGGTACTTCTGTTGGTGCAACTACAAGTGCAGAAGCATTCTTAAAGCTTACAACATTAAAGATTGTTGCACTTGGTTTGATTGCCTTCGCATTTGGTACTGCCGCAGGTGTACTATTTGGTAAATTGATGTGTAAACTTACTCATGGAAAAGTAAATCCACTGATTGGTTCTGCTGGTGTATCTGCAGTACCAATGGCAGCAAGAGTATCTCAGAAGGTTGGTGCAGAAGCAGATCCAACGAACTTCTTACTTATGCATGCAATGGGGCCAAATGTTGCTGGTGTAATCGGTACAGCAGTAGCAGCCGGCGTATTTATGGCAATCTTCGGAGTATAACCAAAGAAATTGCATAATCCCACATAGTGGAGGAGTAGAGTTAAGAAAATTAGGAGGTTAAACTATGGCAGAGCAAGTTAAGAAACCGGTTAAAATTACAGAAACAATTCTTCGTGATGCTCACCAATCTTTGATTGCCACACGTATGACAACAGAACAAATGTTACCAATCATTGATAAGATGGACAAAGTAGGGTATCATGCAGTGGAATGTTGGGGTGGAGCAACCTTTGATGCATCCCTTCGTTTCTTAAAAGAAGATCCTTGGGAAAGACTTAGAAAGTTAAGAGCGGGGTTCAAAAATACAAAATTACAGATGTTATTCCGTGGACAAAACATCTTAGGATACAATCACTATGCAGACGATGTAGTAGAGTATTTCGTACAGAAATCTCTTGCAAATGGTATTGATATCATTCGTATCTTTGACTGTTTAAATGATGTTCGTAATCTTGAAACTGCAGTAAATGCAGCAAATAAGGAAGGCGGACATGCACAAGTAGCATTAAGCTATACATTAGGTGATGCTTATACGATGGATTACTGGAAAGATATGGCCAAAAAGATTGAAAGCATGGGTGCAAAATCCTTATGTATCAAAGATATGGCGGGTCTTCTTACTCCATATAGAGCAACAGAACTTGTTACTACTTTGAAAAAAGCAGTAAATATTCCAATCGATTTACATACGCACTACACTTCTGGCGTTGCTGCAATGACTTATATGAAAGCGGTAGAAGCAGGATGTGATATCATCGATACTGCAATGAGTCCATTTGCAATGGGTACTAGCCAGCCTGCAACCGAAGTAATGGTAGAAACATTCCGTGGTACGGAGTATGACTGTGGATACGATCAAAAGCTATTAGCAGAAATCGCAGAGTACTTCCGTCCACTTCGTGAGGAAGCACTTGCAAGCGGTCTTATGAATACAAAAGTACTTGGTGTAAACATCAAGACGTTAATGTATCAAGTACCAGGCGGTATGTTATCTAACTTAGTATCTCAATTAAAAGACATGCATGCAGAAGATAAGTATGAACAAGTATTAGAGGAAGTACCTAAAGTAAGAAAAGACTTTGGTGAACCTCCTCTAGTTACTCCATCTTCTCAAATTGTAGGTACACAGGCCGTATTAAATGTAGTTACTGGCGAACGTTACAAGATGGTAACGAAAGAATCTAAGAAATTACTTTCTGGCGAATTCGGTCAAACAGTAAAACCATTTAATAAAGAAGTACAGAAAAAATGTATTGGCGATACAGAACCAATTACTTGCCGTCCAGCCGATTTGATCGAGCCACAACTTGCAAAGATCGAAGAAGAAATGAAACAATGGAAACAACAGGATGAAGATGTATTGTCCTATGCATTATTCCCACAAGTTGCAACAGAGTTCTTTAAATATCGTCTGGCTCAACAAACGAAGGTAGATCAAACCGTTGCAGATACAGAGACAAAGGCATACCCTGTATAAATGGAATGCTTATAATGAAAAAACAGCCCTTTTCGAATGTGATTAGGGCTGTTTTCCATTATAGTCTTCTTTTCAAAATGGCTAAACTCATGATAAAATCAAAAGAAAAAGTACTAATAAATACGATATAATGTCATTAAAAACTTATATTTGGGTAAAATTGTCGAAAAAATATAAAAAACTTGTTGACAAGTTCTTTTCTTTGTACTATACTAACCGGTGTAAAGAAAAAAACTTTACAGGTGGTGATCAGAATGACAAGCCAAATTATTTTGAAAAATCAAGATAATAAAATATCGAAAAAACTGGATCAGATCGTAGAGCTCTCCTTATTGTATGATTTCTATGGAGCGCTGCTAAAAGATCACCAGCGGGAAATCTATGAAGATTACATACTCAATGATCTCTCGTTAAGTGAAATCGCATCCGTTCAGGATATTTCAAGACAAGGTGTTTATGATATTATTAAGCGATGTAGCAAGCAATTGATAGATTATGAGAAGAAATTGCAACTAATTGAAAAGTTTAATAATACGAAAGATAGAATCAATCAAATTAATGTTCTTGCAAAAGACATTAAGGAACATGGTAATCTAGAAGACATCGATCAGATAGAGAAGATATCATACCAAATATTAGACGAGTTTTAGAAATAGATTGGGGGTATGTTTAGTGGCATTTGATAGTTTGACTGATAAATTGCAAAATGTATTTAAGAATTTACGAGGAAAAGGTAAGCTTACGGAAGCCGATGTAAAGGCTGCGTTAAAAGAAGTAAAGATGGCGTTATTAGAAGCCGATGTTAACTTCAAAGTAGTTAAGAACTTCGTAAAAGCAGTACAAGAACGTGCAATTGGTCAAGAAGTTATGACTAGTCTGACACCAGGTCAGATGGTAGTTAAGATCGTTAACGAAGAGATGGTTAAGTTAATGGGGTCTGAAACTACAGAAATCGCACTAAAACCAACACAAGAAATCACAGTAATCTTAATGTGTGGTCTTCAAGGTGCTGGTAAGACAACGACAACAGCAAAAATTGCTGGTAAGTTGAAACAAAAAGGAAGAAAGCCATTGCTTGTTGCTTGTGACATCTATCGTCCAGCAGCCATTGAACAGTTACAAATCAACGGTGAAAAGCAAGGTGTTCCAGTATTTACGATGGGCGCAAATCATAAGCCAGTAAATATTGCAAAAGCTGCAATTGAGCATGCGAATAAAAATGGCAACAATGTAGTAATCTTAGATACTGCAGGACGTCTTCATATCGATGAAGATATGATGAACGAGTTGATTGAAATTAAGGAAAACATCAATGTTGACCAAAGTCTTTTAGTAGTAGATGCTATGACAGGTCAAGATGCAGTAAATGTATCTGAGATGTTTAATGATAAAATTGGTATTGACGGTGTTATCTTAACAAAATTAGATGGTGACACTAGAGGTGGTGCTGCGCTTTCCATTCGTGCAGTAACAGGTAGACCGATTCTTTATGTCGGTATGGGAGAAAAACTTTCTGATTTAGAACAGTTCTATCCAGACCGTATGGCATCTAGAATTTTAGGAATGGGCGATATCTTAACATTAATCGATAAAGCACAAGCAGAGATTGATGAAGATAAAGCAAAAGAGTTAGAGCAAAAAATCCGTAAAGCGGAATTCAACTTTAATGATTATTTAGAACAAATGCAGCAAATCAAGAAAATGGGCGGCATCGCTGATATCTTAAGCATGATGCCTGGTGTGGGAAGCAAGATGAAAGATATCGATATCCCAGAAGATGCCCTAAAAGGAATTGAAGCAATCATCCACTCTATGACAGAGGAAGAAAGAAACAATCCTGATATCATCAATCCTTCCAGAAAGAAACGTATTGCAAAAGGTGCAGGCGTGGATATTAGTGAAGTAAACAAAGTTATGAAACAGTTTGATCAAGGAAGAAAGATGATGAAACAAATGTCCGGTATGATGTCCGGCAAGGCTGCAAAACGTGGTAAGTTTAAATTACCATTTGGATTTTAATTTATTTTCGTAATTGTCTTGTTTATCGCGGATAATCTGCGTGAACAATTAACAATATAAATTTATTACAATTTATTGTAATAGCATTAATAACCCAAGGAGGTGAAATGACAATGGCAGTAAAAATTCGTTTAAAAAGAATGGGACAAAAGAAAGCTCCTTTCTATAGAATTATCGTAGCTGATTCTAGATCTCCAAGAGATGGTAAATTCATCGACCAAATCGGAACTTATGATCCAACAGTTGAGCCAAGCGCTTTCAACGTTGATGAAGAAGCTGCTAAAAAATGGTTAGCAAACGGTGCACAACCAACTGATACAGTAAACAAATTATTCAAAAATGCTGGTATCCTTTAATTCATAACTGGGAAATGAGCTTGCTCGTTTCCCTTTTGTGGCAGCATAACTAGTTTGATTTTAGACAAGTGAATGGGGAAACTCATTCGCTTGTCTGTTATTTGCAGATTTCAATTTTTGTTTACTCCCTATCGTTGCTTAAATATTTAAGTCGAGGTGAGAGATAATGAAAGAATTAGTTGAAGTAATTGCTATGTCGCTAGTTGATCATCCAGAGGAAGTTGTAGTTACGGAAAACGAAACTGATGATTCAATCACGATTGAATTAAAGGTTGCAACGGACGATATGGGAAAAGTAATCGGCAAACAAGGCCGTATTGCAAAAGCCATTCGTACAGTTGTGAAAGCCGCTGCGACAAAAGATGAAAAGAAAGTTATTGTGGATATTGCGCAATAATGCTGATAGAGCCTTTATCTGTTTTTACAGATAAGGGCTTTTTATATAGATTAAAAACTATTTGGAGCAAGAGTGAGGAGATGGGAGAAGGATATGTTTTCTATTGGTGAGTTTTCAAGATTAACACAAATGTCCATCCGTATGCTTCGGTATTATGATGAAATGGGACTGTTAAAACCTGTAGAGGTAAATTCTGAGAGCGGGTATCGTTTTTATAGTGCAAGTCAGATTGAGACGTTGCAACGAATTCAG
>CALZJY010000089.1 GCA_945787925.1 uncultured Anaerosporobacter sp.
TGAAAAGACCTTTGCAAGCCAGGAGTCGAAACAGCAGTATGATGACTATCTGGCTTGGAAGCGGATTGAGGAAGTATTCTTACAAGTGCAGGTGGCAACCGAATTGACAAAGGTATTAGAGGAGGCACAAAAAGGAGAGGCCATTAAGCTGCTAGACGAGGTAACAAGGGATAGAGAGCGTAGCGATGCCTTATTACGAGGGTATTGCAGGCAGAATGGGATTGCGATGGAGCAGTCTCCCGGGGAGAAGGTACAAAAAAGGCAAGCAGAGTATGTAGACAATGGGCGAAGGCCAAAGCAAAGGGAACAGCGGATGCAAGGAAATGCAAAGGAAGAAGAGAGTCAGCCAAACATGCCAATCCATTTAAAGGTGGTTGTAGATACGGTCAAGTGCTGCAATTATATCAGCTGGGAAAAGACGATACAGGACCCTGCCGTTTCCTATCTGATCGTGCGAAAACGAGGTGCGGTTCCTCATACAATCAACGATGGAGAACTGTTAGGAACCGTATCCACCAATAGTTATACAGATGCCACCATATATCCGGGAAAGCTGTACTACTACGGAGTGTTTGCAGTAAAGCGAGGAGTATATTCCAAAGGAGTCACGACCAAGGTAGGGTATCTTAATTTATTCGAAGTACAGGATACGACCATCGAAATGAAGCATGGAAAGGTCGTACTTACATGGACCAAGAATTATAAGGAATGCCGCATTGCAATCTTTAAGCAGGAGGGCAATGCCCCGATGGATTATGGAGAAGGAAGGCTTTGTTATAATGCAAGCCAGTTAAGCTTCGCAGATGCGGACGTGCAAAAGGAGCATACCTACTACTATCGTATTTATACGACCATCAATGTGAATGGGAAACGGTTTCATAGTAAGGGAGTCATCGTATCCATCACCGTTCCAAAGGAAGAGAAGAAGGAAAAAGAAGTTCCAGAGGAACAAAACGAGAAAGAAGAGGTTCCTTTCTTAAGCAAGCGTCCAAAGAACACTGAGATTGGAACGCCTGTGAAAATGGTAGAGCGAAGAAACCAAGAACAACCATTGCCGCCAATGAAACAATCCGAGTATCTAAAGCCAGAGCGTCGGGTAGAGGAAGACCATCAAATTCTATATGACATCAAGGTTAGGAAAGGGCTGTTTCGTCCCAAAGGAGTAGAGCTAATCTTTACCTCTAAGGCAGAGGAGTTTCAGCTTCCTGCCATGTTGATCGTGGCACAAAAAGAATTTCCGCCAGCACATAAGGAAACCGGAGTATTGATTGGAACGATTGAAAAGCAGCATGTAAAGGGCAAGTACTGCCATGAGATCCCGAGTTCGTTGTTAGCAGGGCTAGACTACCTAAAATTATTCTTGGCAAATGAAGTAGATGAAGGGCGATATGAACTGCATTTGAAATATGGCTCATCTTCGAAATTTTCGTAGGGTGGAGGTGGCATCTTGCGGAAGAATACGTATGTGTGTCCGTATTGCTTTACCACACACTCGAAAAGCGAGCTCTGTTTTCGATGCGTCAACGCAACCTGCAAAAAGAAGCCAGACCACGTATATGCCAAGTATTGCTATAAGGCACCAGAACTAAGGCAGCCTGCATTTGAAGGGCGGAAAAAATGGTTTGGAAAGAAGAAGTATGTAGGGGAGTGTCCATATTGTGGGCGGGAATCGGGCCAGTTATTATGTCCATCCTGTCATAACGTGCTTCCAGGTTTGGAGCGCTCCATTGAAACGAAACTATTTACCGTAGTAGGGGGGATGGATGCAGGAAAAAGCAGCTACCTTGCAGTCCTCTTACATGAGTTTAAACGAAAAGGAGCCTGTATGCTAAATGGAGTTGCCTCCTTTATGGATGATACCAGTGCCAGAGTATATGAAGAACAGTTCTTACGTTACCTGTATCCATGTATCGGCACGGATCCCTCCATACGGCTTCCAAAAACAAAGTCATCCCTTGCAGGCAGTACCTATATTGGGGCGAATCGGCCAATCCTTATGGATTTTAAGCGGCTAGAAGAACAAAAGAAGTATACGTTCGTATTTTACGACGAGGCAGGAGAGGATTTTGAGGAAGAAACGCTTATGTTTACCATGTCAGAGCAGATAGCAGCATCTAATGGAATCTTCTTCTTTTTGGACCCATTAAAGATTTCCTATGTAAGGAATCGGCTGCAGGAGGCAAAGATTAAGGGAGCATCAACCACAGAGGAGCAGTATGGTTCCGATGCTAATGTAATCCTACTGCGGCTTATCAAAGTATTGCGGGCAAAATATAAGTTATTAGAGGAGGAGCGGATTAGTGTCCCCGTTGCAGTCATCCTGCCAAAGCTAGACGTGCTTACCTCCCTTTTGTCGAGGAGTTCCCCTTTGCTAAGGAGCAGCATGCATTATGAAGAAAAAGGCTATGCAAGGCAAGAGGGATTCGATGTGCATGAGGAGCTTTGTGGGTTGCTGCATGAATGGGGGCAGCAGGAATTCTTATACCATCTGGCTGCAAATTTTGAGAACTACCAGCTATTTGCCGTGTCTGCTTTTGGAAACAATCCAGATGAGTATGGACGGTTTTATCATCCAAAGCCAGTACGGATTGAAGATCCATTTTTATGGATGTTGGTCCAGATGGGAGTCATTCGGGCATTATAGAAAAGAGGATAAAAGGAGGAAGCTATGGGGGTAGAACAAGCTATTTTTACTGCCTGTGAATCCGGAATTACTAGGTCTGGAGCTGGACTCCAGATCTATTCGTATTCCTCGGGTATGGAGAAAATTTTAGATACGACGGATGCGTCGATCCTGTTCCAGTATGAGGCACCTTACGAGAGAAGGACGTCATATGAGGAAGCAAATGCTGAAACGAAACCAAGAAAATATGCATATGCAGTGGTAGAGGGAAACTGTCCATTAGTAGGATTTGCATCAAACCATGCAATTTCTATGCCAAGAGAAGGGAGTTACTTTAGCCATGTGTTGGTGACACATCTACTAAATGTGACCTGCTACCCTTGTGAATATTATAAAAGCCCTCTCTTTGTAGAGGGCTTGTCTGACTTACACAGTGATACAAAAGAAAAGCCAGAGTATCTTTACAAGGCAACCAGGCTCATAACAGGGAAGCAGATTACCTATGAGTCAGTACGAAAGTTTCTAAAAGAAGAAGATCGAATGGAAAAGCTTAAGGCATTATGCGGGGCACTGCTTACAGGAAGGGAAGGGGAGAGTCAGAAAAAAATCGTACTAATCGATGAGAATATGGGACAGAAAAATCGAGTGATATACTGGATTGCGGCAATGACCATGGTGCTTCCAAAACAGATTGCAAGAAAGGTATCGTTTAGCGATTATGAGTACGAGCCATTTGCAGCACCGTATCGAATCTGTGGCACCGTGCTAGAAGGAACGAGAAGGACTCCACAAAAAGGGGAGGAGGCATATGTCTTTGACTTTGTCCGCCATTCCTATCCTGCGATTTCGGCAGAAGAAGAATTACTTGATTTATTTGCCGTATCCTTTCAAGTGTCGAAAAAATGCCTGTCGCCATTTTATGAGTTTATAGAGCGCTATCGATATGAGGCATGTGATGAGCAGCTGTATGCGGCCTATGAATTATATAAGATGCAGGAGAATCCAGACTATATCATGCGGATGCCAAAATCCAAATTGCATCAGGCAGTGGCGTTTGCAGAAGCCTATGCAAAGGAGGAAGAAAAAAAGAGAGTGTTAACCTATATGCTTTCCTTTGTAGATGGAAATCAGAAACTCGAAGGGGGAATGTTAAAAGAGGTCTTATGGTATCTGACCATCCAATACGAAAAAGGAAAGATCGTAAAAGAAAAGCTATATCTTCCATTGTTACATATGCTTTGTGGACGGCTGATGTCAGAGGAAACAAAAGAGGCTGCCTACCATGTCCTGAAGAAAGAAATTTCCTACTTTTTTGAACAGACAGGAGACCAGTTAGCAAGATATTATATAGGGATTCTTCCACAGAAGATCCACAACTTCCTTGCAAGAACGACTAGCGGATGGAAGGTAGTCGAGGTGCTATCTAGCCTAAAGGAATATCTGATGGCAGTAAAGCCATCCATTACCGAAGTTGCCGAGGATGCAAGGTTGAATCAGATCCTGTTAGACTTGGTAGGAAGGACAAGCAGTCTTTGCGTGGCGGGAAAAGTCATGGAAATGGAGCGGATTTGGCAGGCGTTACAGTTTGACCATCGATATGCGACCTATCTTTATCTGCTGATGGAACAGCAGCAGAACATACAGCTTCGCGGATTGTACCGCGAGTATTTTTGGAAGCTTCCAGAGGAAAAGAAGAAAGAAGCATTAGAGTATTTGATTTTAGAGCGGGAGGAGGCCTTGTTGCTACTCCTTCAAAAACGGTATGAGGAACTAGGAGACTATCAAGTATGGTTTGCAGAAATGGTCGTATTTATCGAGGGATATGAAATCTATGGAGGAAGCCTGCTAGACAGCATCCTGCAGCTATGCTTTGAGAATGCCGTAAATGCACGAGAAAAGCGTTACGAGGCCATGCTGCAGTTATTCCAATATGCGTTCCAAATCGGATACCGGGACCGTTTTATCAACCGCCTAATTCCCTACCTATCTGCAGGAATTCCATTAGTCGTTGCCAAAGAAGAGCAAATTCTTCTAATCAAGAAATTATATTATTATCAGATTAACTTTAATGGAGGCATGGTAGAGCGGCGGGTAGCACTTTGTTATCGGATGTACGAGTTAAAATCATTTTTAGAAAGCAATCCGAGGAAGCGGCAAAGAATTCAGTTTGACAAACCAGTCATTGTTCCGGTCATTGAGAGCGTGGAAGTGTCCAATTATGTGAGACGTGCAGGAAGAATTCTTGGAGAAATCATCTTTCGAACAGGGCAGGTAGGGCTCATTCATGATTGCTATCTGCTATCCAAAGAAAAAGAGCAAAAACTATTAGGATATATTTATGAGACGTTGCTAACGAAGGGAAGGAAGAAAAAAGATTATATGATGTTTCTGCATGTGTTCGTCTATGCCATGGATGAGACAAGGGGAAGCCTCCTTGCAGCGACCATTACGAAAAGCGGAGCCAAGGTCGAGGCAATTACAGACCAGATGAGCCGAAGCATGAATCATTTGATTGCCTATAAGAAGCTAGTGAGTCGTGGAGAAAGTCAGGGAACGGAAATTGCAGAACGATGGAGAAATGTGATAAAAAGCATGATTCCGCCACAGTAGGAAGAGGTTAGAAGTTGACACTATCCACAGTTACAGGTACAATGGTACAGTTAAAAAAAACAAATAAGGAGAATGAAATATGTCACCTAAGATGATTGGCGGAAAGGAAAAAAGAATCGAAGTACGATACCTGATTTTCTTACTAGCAGTATCCACAGTTTTGATGACATTCGGTTCAATGACCTCGTTCCTATTTCCAATGCACGTTGGGGTAGACCAAAATGTATTCTACACACTTGGAAAAAGTATTTTAGACGGTAAGGTCATGTACAAAGATATTTACGACCAAAAAGGTCCATTATTATTCTTTATGCATACTTTTGCAGCTATGATTAGCGGTAAGAACTTTTTAGGAATTTACCTATTACAGATTCTTAATTTTACGTTTATTTTATATTACACAGGAAAAATCAGTGAATTATATCTGGATAAGAAATACCGATCCCTAGTTGCGGCAGCATGCGGATTAATCATTGTTACGGCATTTTGCTATAGCCGTGGCGATAATGCAGAAGAATTCTGTATGGGATTCTATATGATTGGTATGTATCATTTATTACGCTATTTCAAAAACCCGGAAAAAGGGGTAAGCAATGGCGTGATGATTGCAAACGGTATTTTTGCATCCTGTATCCTATGGATCAAGTTCACTTTATTAGGATTTTATATTGGATGGTGTCTTGTAATCGGACTTTCCATTATGAAGAGAAAAGATTTTATGAGTGCAGTAAAAGCAGCACTTCTTTTCTTGCTAGGAATTGTAATTGGAACGATTCCATATTTGATTTACTTTATTGCAACGGATGCCATGTATGATTTCTACTGGGGATATTTTTATACAAATGTTTGTATGTACTCTGCAAAAGTAACACTCCTTCGCAGAATCCAAGTATTCTTTACAGAAGATATCTTATGGAACCCAGTGATGATGCCTGTCATCTTATTTGGTCTTGGATATTTTGTATATTCCAAAGAAGAATTAGATTCCAAAGAACAAAAGGCAGGCTTAGTATTTATTGCGATCTGTTCCTATGTGTTCGTATTCATCGGTGGTACAAGATATAAGTATTATCTACAAATCATCGGTGCATTCACAGTGTTTGGGGCAATCGCCATCGTGAAGCTAATGCAAGGAATCCTTGCAAAGTGGATGCAGCATAAGAGACGCACATTAAGCATTGCGGTAGCAGCATACTTAGCAATCTTAATCGTGTTTAGTAACTGTGCACCATATTATTTCAAACCAGCCGATTATTATCCACAGGTTAGGATTTCAAAGATTATCAAAGAGAACCACGGTACCGTATTAAACTATAACTTCTTAGATGCAGGAATCTATCTGATGTCAGGAAGTAAATTACCGGATACGAAATTCTTCGTACGCCAGAACTTTATTCGTTCTGAGTTCCCAGAATTATTAGAGGAGCCAGAAGAAATCATCAAGAATAAAGGTGTGGATTACGTAGTAATGCGTTATGGTAGAGGAAAAGACCTAGACTATTATATTGAGACGCCATATTTGCTTGAAAATTATAGTGAGGTAGTAAGGTATTACGAACCAATAGATGATTATCATTTTGTACTATTTCAAGTGAAGAAATAAGTCAAAAGTGCCCGTATTAAGGGCACTTTTTTTGAAAAAGACTATTGCTTGTGTAGAAAATTGTATTATAATGAAGAATATAGAGGAAAATGGAACTGAAATAGTTTTGGAGGTAATACTATGGAGAACGCTCAAATCTTATCTATAACGCCAGGCACCGAAACCGATTTTTTAATCGAAGTAGTAGTGTATGAGGAATGCTTACAGGTGTTAGACAGTAGATTTGCAGAAACGGAAAAATTCCATTGTTTAATTGAAGAAGAAAAAGAATTGTTCCAACAAATGAAAATTCTCAGCGAGGGAATTAAGCGCGGTGAAAAACAGTTTTCATTTGAATTCTTTTCAAAGAAACATAAGCGGTGGTTTAGAATGAAAGCATGTTATACAGAACGCTTAGTAGACATTAAGTATCCAGTATTCGAACTAGTGATTGCGGATATTACACATAAAAAAAATCCAGTAAATGATGGCAAGGACGAACAATATGAAAAAGTAGAATTAGTAGAACGAATTCACTGTGGCGTCATAAAAATCAAGCTGGATGAAGGAAATACCATCGAATGGGCCAATGAGTATTTTAAGACACATATTGGGGCGTATAAGCAGTTGCAAGAGTGTGTGGCACCAAGAGATGGGCGTAAGATAAAGGAGCTGTTAGAGCAAGAGGAGACATTCAATACATATAGCAAGAAGGTACAGATGCAATGTATAGATGGCGGATTTCGCTGGTTTGATGTACGAATAGAGCAGACGAATAAGAAAGAGAATGAGA
>CALZJY010000090.1 GCA_945787925.1 uncultured Anaerosporobacter sp.
ATCCGATCCATACTTGCCATCTTCACTGGAATTTCTGGGTCCTTAATAACGCTAGCTACCACATCCATAAATCTAAAATAGTCTTTTGGGGTCATTGTAAGTGATTTTCTTGAAAATAAATCTTCTGGTAGTTCAGCCTTTCGCAACACTTCTTCTAAATTAATCCCATAATGCAAAAGCAAATCTCCATATCTGCCATCTAACACAAAATGATTCACTCATTACACATCCTATCTTATTTCTTTGCACTACCAGCTAGCTGTTGGCTATACACAAAATCCATCATTGCCTTTTTAGGCATCATTGGTGAAACTGCATTTGCAAATAGCTTCATCTCTGTAAGACCGCCTGTCTTAGCAAATCCAGTTTCCATTGCACCTGGCATTAACGCGGTCACTGTGACCCCAGTTCCTTTTAACTCTCTCCAAAGTGCATTGGAAAAGCTCGTCAAATAAGACTTCGTTGCATAATATACCGCTTGTAACGGTCCTGGCATAACTGCTGCTGTAGAAGATACATTTAATACCTTTCCACTTCCGCGCTTTATAAACTCTGGAAGGAATAACTTACAAAGTCTTGTTGGAGTTGCTATATTTACAGCAATCATGGATAAATCATCTTCCATTGTACGCTCTCTTGCAAAGTCTCCCTGCCCGCCAAATCCTGCATTGTTAATTAGATAATCTACAGACCATCCATTCAGTTTACATGTATCAAAAATAAATTGTGCAGCATCTTCTGTAGAAAGATCTACGGAAATAATATGAGCAGATACAGAATACGTTTTTTCTACATATTGTTTTTGCTGTTCTAACTTTTCTTTGCTTCTTCCAACTAAGATTACATCTCCATGCGTAGCTGCATGTAACTCTACAAAACATGTTCCAAGTCCACCATATGATCCAGTAATTAACGCTGTTTTTTGCATTTTTATTCGCTCCATTTTCTTTATTTTTCAATATTATCTTTACTATAATAGACATGTTATCAAAAGAAAATATCATTAGATGCCATCTATATCACATTGTTCCATCCATGCCTTTTCCATACAAAAAAGCGTCTCCTCCATCTTTATTTTTTATCACAGGAGCACTACTTTTTTATTGAAAAGCATAAAAATGGCTCTAATGTCAGTGTTAATACGGGTGCACAGCACCACCACTGACATTAGAGCCTAATAAGGGGACTCTTTCCCAGTCCTCTAGTATATGAGTTCGATATGGTCTTATCTCCTTGGATGCGCCTTTACATATTCATCCCTTACCCTGGCTTCATTCGCTCCTACATAGATATAAGCCATGGAATTATCAGAATAGCCAAGCATTTCTCCTACCGTGATTACATTGGCACCATTGGCAATCAAATGGGCGGCAAACGAGTTACGAAGTGACTGTGGCGTTACATTGCCAATTCCCGTCTCCTCTGCATATCGTTTAATCAACTTCCAAAGTCCTTGCCTTGTCATCGCCATGCCTTGACGGTTTACAAATAAATCTCTATGTGCCTTGCCATGCAGCAATTCCTCTCGTGCCTCTGTAAGATAAATCTGCAATGCTTCCCTCGCCTTTTCACCAAATGGAATCACTCGTTGTCTCTTTGCCCCGATACAGCTCACGATGTTGTACTGCATATTTAAGTCATCAAGTGTAAGACGAATCAGTTCACTTACTTTCATCCCTGTCGCATACAGTAACTCGAAAATAGCCTTATCACGCTTTCCAGAAGGTGTTGTCTGGTCGGGTGCATTTAACAAAGTTTCGACCTCTTTTATAGATAGATTCACGGGAGGCTGTTTCTTCACCTTAGGTGCCTTGATTCGCTCCATCGGATCATGTGTAATTCGTTGATTCTTAATTAAGTACAAGAAAAAGGAGTTTAAGGTAACCACCATACGCGCTACTGTGGCACTTTTAAACCCCTGTTTCTCCAAACTAAGAATATACGAATTAATCAGTGTCTCATTTACCTCTTCTAATGTTTCAATCTTCTCTTGCTCAAGAAAATCAAATAATTTGTCCAAATCCCTTTGATAAGATACAAGCGTGTTGTCCGCCATCTCCTTCACATCACGCAGATACGTAATGAATGCAGCTCCTGTCTCTCTCATTCTTCTCTTCTTTCCTTATTTCATCAGTCTTTTAGCTCAATTCTAGCATAATCATGCGTAATAAGCTAGTGTTTAAATACCCCTCTAGCAAACTAGTAATCGTAATCAACAATAACAACGCAAACACCTTCGGAATATAGTTACGAATCCTAAGCTCTTTTCGATCTACGGAAGAATATAACTCTGCATTTTCCCGATATGCTTCAAGATAGGTCATTGCCAATAGCGGAACATAAATTAGACATTGAGGCGAAATATAGCAAACAAAGAATAAGACACCTTTCACCCCATATCTCATTACTGCCGTCGAAAGAATGAATCCCATACAAAATCCCTTGTAGGTGCAATGAAACAAGATATATGGCGCTCCTAGCATAGTAACAGAAAGAAGTACGAGCAATCCAAATTCCTTTATGTACCCAATCCATGCAATTCCTGTAATTGCAAATGGATCGAGCTGCATCTGCGAAATCCTAGCAAGGCTTGTATCATCAAACAAAAAAATCTGATCTATATAGAACTCTTTTAACACATTAGAACAGGCTGTCCCTAAAAGGACTCCTATAAATAAACAACCCACCAAGAGTTGCTTTATACCGAGCCGATTTACCCAAAATAATAGTTTCTTCAAACGTCCCCCTCCTATTCCTATCTCATACCTAATATGTATGAAACAGAAACAAGAAAGATACTACAAACCTTATAATCCCATTTTTGTCTTATATGCTAAGATTGCACTAATTGTCTTTCCATCTTGGATTTCTCCTGCTAAAATTAAATCTACAAGCTCTTGAAGCGTATAGCGTTCTACATTTAAGTATTCGTCCTCATCTAAATGCTGGCTGCATTTTTCTAATTCATTCGAATAATAAATACCAATCTTCTCATTGCAGAATGCTACAGTTGTAAATAAGTCGAATAAATGCCCTACCTTCTTAGGACGATAGCCGATTTCTTCTTCACATTCTCTCATTGCTGCAGTTTTCATATCTTCACCTGGATTGATTGCTCCTGCTGGAATCTCTAGTGTATATTTTTCTACGGCATTGCGATATTGTCGAACCATAATGATCCGGCCATCTTCATCTACTGGGACAATTGCTGCTGCCCCCTTATGTTTAATGAAATCCCATTTTGCGGTTTTCCCGTTTGGTAATTGCATATAATCCGAATAAAAATCTACGATTGACCCTTTGTGTTCTAATTTACGATCAATACGCTTAATTTCTTCATTTTCAACTTTTTGCATTTTTAGTTCCCCTTTCCTAACCAGTCTCTTTTCTGGTCTATGTACATTTCCCTTTAGTATTATAAACCAAAGAGTTCTAGGATGCAATTTCCTATAAACGAGAAAAACACGCTTTGCGAGTTTGTCTCGTTATCGTAACAGTCGTCAAGGTCATGCAAGCAGCACATTGGATCATTGTTCGCGTAAATCAAAAATAGCAATCCCATCAACGATTCGTTAAATGGAATTGCTATTTTATTTATTTCTATTTCTTACAACCTTATTTCGCGTAATCAACGACACGCGATTCACGTATAACATTTACTTTAATCTGTCCTGGATATTCTAATTCAGCTTCGATTTGTTTTGAAACGTCACGTGCTAATAGTACCATATCTGCATCTGAGATTTGTTCTGGCACAACCATGACTCTCACTTCTCTACCAGCTTGAATTGCGAATGACTTGTCTACCCCTTTAAAGCTTGTCGTTATATCTTCTAATTGTTTTAGTCTGTTTGTATATGTTTCTAACGTCTCTCTTCTTGCACCAGGTCTAGCTGCTGAAATTGTATCTGCCGCTTGTACGATGCAGGCGATTAATGATTCTGGTTCCACATCACCATGATGAGATTCCACTGCATTTATTATAATTGGAGATTCCTTATACTTTCTACATAAATCAACACCAATTTGAATATGAGATCCTTCTAAATCGTGGTCTACTGATTTACCGATATCATGTAGAAGACCCGCACGTTTTGCCATACGAACATCTACTCCGATTTCACCAGCAAGTAAACCAGCTAAGTGAGCCACTTCAATAGAATGTTTCAAAGCATTTTGACCATAACTTGTTCTGAATTTCATTCGTCCAAGTAATTTAATAAGCTCTGGATGAATTCCGTGAACGCCAACTTCAAGAGTTGCTGCCTCACCTTCTTCACGAATCATTACTTCAACTTCTTTTTGTGCTTTTTCAACCATTTCTTCAATTCTAGCTGGATGAATTCTTCCATCCACGATTAGCTTCTCTAATGCAATACGAGCAACTTCTCTACGAATTGGATCAAATCCCGATAAAATTACAGCTTCTGGAGTATCATCAATGATTAAGTCCACACCAGTAAGTGTTTCTAACGTACGGATATTTCTACCCTCACGTCCAATGATACGTCCTTTCATTTCATCGTTTGGTAACTGTACAACAGAAATAGTTGTTTCAGCCACATGGTCGGCAGCACATCTTTGAATCGCAGTAACGACATAATCTTTTGCTTTTTTGTCTGCCTCTTCTTTTGCTCTGTTCTCAAGTTCTTTTACTAACTTTGCAGTTTCATGTTTTACTTCATCTTCAACAGTCTTTAAAAGATAATCTTTTGCTTGTTCGGAGGTAAGACCTGAAATCTTCTCTAGTTCATGTAATTGCTTTTCATGAAGACTTTCTGCTTCTGTTCTAAGCTTATCAAGCTCAGCTTCTTTCACAGCGAGTTTAGATTCTTTCTTTTCAAGTGCTTCAGTTTTTCTATCTAAAGTCTCTTCTTTAGTTAGAACCCTTTTCTCATAGCGTTGTAATTCAGCTCTGCGTTCCTTAGTTTCTTTGTCAAGCTCATTCTTAGTCTTTAATGACTCTTCCTTTGCTTCAAGTAATGCTTCCCTTTTTTTAGTTTCAGCCGTTTTCAATGCTTCATCTATAATTTCTCTTGCTTTCTCTTCTGCACTACCAATTTTCGCTTCCACAATCTTCTTGCGGTGAGCAATGGCAAGCGTCCAAGCAACAAAAGCGGTAAGGATCACAAGTACCAACATCACTACTATGAATATTGGAAATGGTATCTTCTCTAGCACAGGAGCACCTCCTTATTTTGTTTTCATTGTACAAAATACAACAATAAAATTTTATACTGTATTTACTAGTATGTCAAGTCTGCCAAATTTATTTTTATGCACATTGTCTCTACATTTAACAAATGCGTAAACATTGAGAACTTTTTTGAATTATATTGCACTTTTTTTCAGAAACTATTTAAGTTTTTTTGTATATATAAAACAAAACTTTAACGCTTTTTAGCAGTAAACTCACATATAACATCTCATTTACTCTTAAATTCCATGTTATCTTTGAGGATATTCAACAAATTGCCTGTAAAATATCTAACATATTCAAAAAGTACATTTAATTTAGTATTTTTTGATACCATTTGTGCAAATTATAAATTCTCTTCCTCTTCCAATTCTCGGATAGCGCTTCTAATTTTTTCAAATGAAAAACCCTTACGACAAATAGAAGCAATTATTTTTTGCACCTTTACATCATCCACATCTGTCACATTGTTACATTTTTTTCGAATCAGCTTTTTAATGGCTTCCGTCTCGTCCTCATATGCAAATTCCTCTTCCATACATTGGTGGATTATATCTCTTGGAATGCCCTTATTCTGCAATTCAAACTCCAGCGCTCTCTTGCTCTTTTGCTGTTTCTTCAAACGAATGAAGTTAGAGGCGTAACGAGCATCATCAATATAACCATAGCTTCTTACATACTCAATTGCCACATCGATGGCATCGTCACTAAATTTTGCCGTCCTTAACTTTGTTCTAAGCTCTTGTTCCGTCTTATCTGAACGCTTTAACAAATCCATGGTTTTTAGCTTTGCTCGTTTATATAATGCGGCCTTGATTTCTTCATAATCTTCAGGATTGATTTCTTCACCCTCCACAATATGATACTTTCTTACCTCGCTATTATATAGCATAAAGCCGAACTCACCGTCTACGTTTATTTTCTTTTTCTTCTTATCTACTTCTTCAATTGATGTTACTCTCATGGCTCTCCTTTAAAAAAAGATGTCATACAAGATACGACCCTTGTACAACATCTTTCTCTTACATTTACTTATTTACGTTTGCTTGATTGCCAAGCTTACTCTCGATCTTATCTGCTTTTGGCTCATTCTTTTCTTCTTCAGCACCACCTTCTAAATCGAACTTAGCACGTACTTTTTTCTCGATTTCTTGGAATACAAGTGGATTGTCTTTTAGGTATTGTTTTGCATTTTCACGACCTTGACCGATCTTTACATCGTTATATGCATACCATGCACCACTCTTGATTACGATATCTTCAGATGCAGCTAAATCAAGTACATCGCCTTCTCTGGAGATACCTTGACCGAACATGATATCAAATTCTGCTTCTCTAAATGGAGGCGCAATCTTGTTCTTTACAACTTTGATACGAGTACGGTTACCTACCACTTCACCCGCTTGTTTTAATGTTTCAATTCTTCTAACGTCCATACGAATGGAAGAGTAGAACTTAAGTGCTCGACCACCAGTTGTTGTTTCTGGGTTACCGAACATTACCCCTACTTTTTCACGTAACTGGTTGATGAAGATTACAATACAGTTAGATTTGCTGATTACGGCTGTTAATTTTCTTAATGCTTGAGACATAAGTCTAGCTTGAAGACCAACGTGGCTATCACCCATGTCACCATCAATTTCTGCTTTTGGAACTAAGGCAGCAACGGAATCGACGATTACGATATCAACGGCGCCTGAACGAACCATTGTTTCTGTAATTTCTAATGCTTGCTCCCCGTTATCTGGTTGAGAGATATATAATTCATCAATGTTAACACCGATATTCTTTGCGTATGCCGGATCTAGAGCATGTTCTGCATCGATGAATCCCGCAATTCCACCTCTCTTTTGTACTTCTGCAACCATATGTAGGGCTACAGTAGTCTTACCACTTGATTCTGGTCCGTATACTTCGATAATTCTACCTTTAGGAATTCCTCCTAATCCTAATGCAATATCAAGACTGATGGATCCCGTTGGAATTGTTTCGATGTTCATATGAGCACTTGTATCACCAAGTTTCATAACGGAACCTTTACCATATTGTTTTTCTATCTGAGCTAACGCGGATTCTAACGCTTTTAATTTATTTTGATCTTTTACCATTAGATTACTCTCCTTTTTTCTAATCGCACACGAACGAATGTTCTATTTTTCTTAGTTATATCCTAATACATTTTTTCCATAATGTCAACAAAAATGTATCTCTTATGAAACTGCAGTTCACTGACACCTTGAATTCTATCATGTTCTTAGCGAAAACAAAACCAAGGCAGTAGATACACTATATACTTTGTCCCTAATTCTTTTATATTACTCAATTCCGGAGGGAACTACCATAAATTGTGAACCTTTTCTTCTTTTCTTACAATAGAATATCGGCTGA
>CALZJY010000091.1 GCA_945787925.1 uncultured Anaerosporobacter sp.
CTAAATGCAAGACGTCCGATACGTCCAAATCCATTGATTGCAACTTTTACTGCCATGTAAAAATTCCTCCTAAAAGTTATTTTTTATAATATCCATGCTACATTCTAAGAATGTACTGGTTATTAATCAAATCGAGTTTGCTTTGTCAATTTTTTGTCTAAGCTGTAACTCCAAGAAGTATTTTACCTAATCATTCAAAAAATATCAAGTCATATTTCGAAAAATTGTATCTCTTTTTAAACAATTAAGTCAAAACAGTGCACCAAGTGCCCATTATAGCTCATCTTTGACATAGTTAGCAATGTTTAATGAATGATCAGAAACACGCTCTAAATTCGTAAGCGCATCGATAAAAATCACACCAGCTTCTGAATCGCATTGATTTGAAGAAAGTCTTCTGATATGCTGTTCTCTTAATTCATCTTCTAACATATCTGCTTTGTCTTCAAATTTTACAACTTTTCTTATATATTCAATACTTTTTGTTTTTCTAGAGTATAAAGCATTTTCATAAGCCTTTAATACAGTATCACACATTTCTTCCATTTCCATAGTGGCATTTTCAGAAAATACAATACCATCTCTTACTTTTTCCATTGCTAATTCTGCAATGTTTTCAGCATGGTCGCCGACTCTTTCCATATTACTAATGGTATAAAACATATTATTAACAATTTGATGCTGTTTTTCGTTTAGTGATAAATTACTAATTTTAACAAGATAATCCGATATCTTTTTTACCATCTTATCAATTTGTTTTTCCACCTCAACAACTTGTTTTGCTTCATCGTTATCATTGGATAACATAGAATGAATGGCAAGCTTTAAGTTATTAAACGTAAGTTCTCCTAAACAAATTACTTCTTTTTCAACACCTTCTACGGCGAAAGAAGGAGATTCAAGGATACGATCATCTAAGTGGTTTAATGTTACTGTTTCACCAACTTCACTATCATCTGCTTTTACAATCTTAGCAGAAGCTCGAACTAACAGATTCGAGAATGGTAACAATAATGCTGTACAAGTAATATTGAAGATCGTATGGAAGATCGAGATTCCAACACTGTCAATAGGACTTGTTCCAAACGCTGGACTTAATGTAAATAATACAAATAATCCAGCACCAAATACAACCGCACCAATCATATTAAACAATAAATGGATAACTGCTGCACGTTTTGCTGTCTTCGGAGCACCAATACTGGATAATAATGCAGTAAAACAAGATCCGATATTAGATCCTAAGCTGATATATACTGCAGATGCTGTCGTAACCGCACCGCCACCAGTTGCCGCAATTGTTTGAAGAATACCTACAGATGCGGATGAACTTTGCATCAATGCCGTTACTAACACACCGATAGCCATACCGATGATTGGGTTGCTACCAAACAACTTAAAGGCATTCACAAAAATAGGAAGATCGCTGTATGCACTGGCCGCATTCTTCATAAAGGATAACCCAATGAATAATAGCCCTACACCTACTAGAATCTCACCAGCTAGTTTCTTGCCTTGTTTTTTACAAAACATGATTAAAAATGCACCAATCCCAATTAGTAATGGGGCATAGAAATCTGGACTAACGGCTTTAAATGTATCTCCAACTTGCCCTAAAGAAACAATCCATGACGTAATACATGTTCCGATATTTGCACCCATGATTACCCCTACTGCTTGTCCTAGAGACATAATTCCCGCATTTACGAACCCAACAACCATAACTGTTGTTGCCCCACTGCTTTGAACAATTGCAGTAATTAATGCACCTACTATAACCGCCATAAAACGATTATTTGTCAAAATGCCAAGTAGTTGACGCATCTTATCACCTGTTGTTCTTTGCATGCCGTCTGCCATGACGTTCATGCCATATAAAAACATACCAAGCCCGCCAACAAACGTAAATAAATGACTCAGCGTTTCAATTGTCATATTTTCCTCCAAGATATCTATATCTTTTATTAAATTGTATAAAGACCTTTTCAGCCTCTTTTTTAATCATATCATATAATAAAAGATAAAAAAATCTAAATTTCATATAATTCTATCACAATTTTTAAAGTTTTATTGTAGATTTTGTATAAATATTATCTCATTCTCGAAATTTTCTTTTCATTTTCATAACATTTATGCTATGATAGTATACTCCAAAAAAAGCGCTATCAATCCTCTTGATAGCGCTTTACTTTTACTACATTCTTCTATATAATTCCTCATATTTCTTAGCCGAATTATTCCATGAAAAGTCTTGTGCCATACCACGATCGATTATCTTATTCCACTCACGTTTCTTCGTATAATAAATATATTTTGCATAGCGAATGGTATTAAGCATCTCATGTGCGTTGTAATTTGAGAATGAGAAGCCAGTTCCTGTACTCTCAAATTCATTATATGGAATAACCGTATCACGAAGTCCACCAGTCTCACGTACGATTGGAACCGTACCATAACGCAGACTCATTAACTGGCTAAGTCCACATGGCTCAAACAAGGATGGCATTAAGAATGCATCACATGCTGCATAAATACGATGAGAACGTTCATTACTATAATAAATATTCGCCGAAACACGATTGCCATATTTCCATGCATAGTGACGGAATAGATTCTCGTACTTAGGAGTACCCGTACCTAATACAACTAATTGTGTATCCTCTGTACAGATTTCTTCTATCATATAATCTATCAAATCAAAGCCCTTCTGATCAGTTAATCTTGATACGATACCAATCATGAATTTCTTATCATCCTGCTGTAGACCTAATTCTTGTTGCAATGCACGTTTGTTTTTAACCTTTTCTTTTCTATACGTAATCGCGTTATAATTTTTCACAATCAACGGATCTGTCTCCGGATTATACTCATCATAATCCAAACCATTGATAATCCCCACTAAGGAGTTTGATCTTGCACGAATTAAGCCATCTAAACCTTCTCCATAAAATGGTGACTTAATTTCTTCTGCATATGTATCACTTACTGTTGTAATAACATCCGCATAAACTAATCCGCCTT
The DNA here is from genome assembly GCA_945787925.1 of uncultured Anaerosporobacter sp. Taxonomy (GTDB): domain Bacteria; phylum Bacillota; class Clostridia; order Lachnospirales; family Lachnospiraceae; genus KM106-2. The sequence goes on from CALZJY010000091.1 coordinate 3,022, forward strand.
TTAGGTAATTGCTATCCCCATAGGCTTCTAGCTTGTCTGATGTAAACAAGTAATCTGGTAATCCTGTCACGTCTTTTACTGTCTTCATATTCCAAATTCCTTGGAATTTCAAATTATGAATAGTCATAATTGTTTTGATACCTCTATAGAACTCTCCCTTCATAAAGGTATCTTTTAAATATACTGGTATTAAACCTGTCTGCCAATCGTGGCAATGGATAATATCCGGTCTAAAGCCGATTACTGGCAATGCAGATAATGCTGCACGTGAGAAAAATGCGAATTTTTCAATATCCTGATAAATATCTCCGTATGGATTTTGACCTGCAAAATAGTATTCGTTATCAATGAAATAGAATGTAATTCCGTTATATTCCATCTCAAAAACACCTACATACTTACTTCTCCATGCTAATTCCATATAAAAATGTGTTTTATATACCATTTTTTCCTTATACTCATAAGGAATTGCCATATATTTAGGAACCATCACACGTACGTCGAATTCTTTCTTATCAAAGTATTTTGGTAAAGATCCTACAACGTCTGCTAATCCTCCTGTTTTTATAAACGGCACACATTCTGAAGCTACAAACAAGATTTTTTTCATTTTGTTACCTCCAACTAAGTTCGTTTATCTCAATATACATTTTTAAGAATATTTTAGAATATTTTAGAATATTTTAGAATATTTTTACAGTTAACAACTAAACTTTGCCCTATGTTTTTTCCCATAAAATGAGAGCGTTTTTTACGCTCTCATTTTATACTCTAATCGAATCTTATCAGCGATTAACGCTACAAATTCTGAATTTGTAGGTTTGCCTTTTCCATTATTGACTGTATAGCCAAATAGCTCGTCAATCGTATCCATTTTTCCTCTGCTCCATGCAACTTCAATTGCATGACGAATCGCTCTTTCTACACGGCTTGGTGTAGTCTTGTGGCGTTTAGCAATAGATGGATACAATAATTTTGTGATTGAATTCAGCATTTCTGCATCATTGACAGACATCATGATTGCATCACGCAAATATTGATATCCTTTGATATGAGCTGGAACTCCAATTTCATGAATAATATTTGTTACATCAGATTCTAAGTTGCGTTCCATATACATCTGCTTATTCTCAAAAGACGCTGCTTTTAGTGGCTCTACAAGTTTCGTATGTAATTCACCTTTGATCTGTTTTACTCTAGTAAGAATCATTTCGTTATCAAAAGGTTTCATTATGTAGTAATTTGCTCCTAATTCAAATGCATTCTCCGTAACCCCTTCCTGCCCGATTGCTGTGATTACGATAAATGCAGGTGCTTTTTTATATTCGCTGTTATTACGAACTTTTTCCATAACACCTAAGCCGTCTAACTTTGGCATAATCAAATCGAGCAAAACGACATCAGGAGTCTTGTCCTTAATAATAGAAAGTGCATCAATTCCATTACCAGCTGTACCTACTACTTCAATATCCTTATCTTCTTTCATTATGTCGGATAGTAGATTAACCATTCTCTCATTGTCATCAACGATAGCCACGTTAATTTTTGCCATTATAATTCCTCCCGTTATATTATTTAACCCTCATATTTATTGAACATAATAACAAGTTTATGCATATGATCAAGTCCAATTGCTGATTAAATCATGTAGTCAAAATCTTATATTTAAAATTATACAGGAAAAATGCATTATAGTCAATGTAAATAGCAATTTCTGCTAATTTTTTGCACTTGGTGTATTTTTTTCAACAATTTTGTAACTTTTTGTATAATTCGCACAAACCAAATTATTATTGGATCAACATATAAAGGGATACGGCATAGAAATATTTACAGAAACAAAATAACTCTTTATCTATATTAATTTACTTTTTTATCACGTTAATTATTACGTTATACTTTTCGTAAATATTTACCATAATTGAATTATAACCATTTTTTTACAATATATCAATCGTTTTTTTTCGCATACTTCGACAGCATTTATTTTAATTCTACTTATATTATGTAAGGTTTATGCCGCACAATAAGGCTTTTAATAAGAAACCTTCCACTATTTTGTTTATAAAAGCCTTATTACACGGAATAAGCATATATCATGTTGAAATATTTTCTATTGATTATTTAGTTATATTTCTTCTATTGAGCCGAATTTAACATATTTTCTATAAACGTGCCGTATCCTCTTGTTGAGTCTTGTATAAACACATGGGTTACCGCACCAATTAGCTTGCCATTTTGCACAATTGGACTGCCACTCATCCCCTGTACAATGCCATTAGTTATATTTAACAGGCGATCATCGGTAATTTTAATGACTAATCCTTTATTCTGCTTTTTATTATTCATTTGTATTTTCTCAATTTCGATTTCGTACTCCTTAATTACACCTTCAACAGAACATAAAATCTTGGCTTTTCCTAGCTTTATCTCCTGTTTCATTCCAATAGGGATTGCATGCTCACTGTCTATACAATAATTTATATTCTTAATCTTACCAAATATTCCTTGATTCGTATTTTTATAGATATCTCCGATGTCATTTCCATTTCCCGTCTTAATCATTCCGACTATTTCGCCAGGAGTCCCATTCTGTCCACGAACGATATCTAATACTTTTGCATTATATAACGTACCTTTGTCAATTTCCATCAAAAGATTTGTATCTACATCCGTAATCCCATGTCCTAATGCACCAAAAGCTCCTTTTGTTGTCACATAAGTCAACGTTCCAATTCCTTGTGTATTATCTCGAATCCATGTCCCAATTTTATAGTCACCATCCGTGCATTTAATTGCATTTAATGTTACTTTTATGTTTTTATTATCCCTTCTGACATCAAAGATAATTTTTGCAGATTTCATTTTTTGTATTTTTTCAATCAATTCTTCTTTATATTCTACTTTTTCACCATTTATTGCAACGATGTAATCTCCCGTTTTAAGTACATTTAATGCAGGCTCATAATTCCTTCCATCTTCTCCAGTAATTGCACTCGTCCCTAATACCATGACACCATCTGACTCAATATATACCCCTATGGATGCTCCGGATGGAATCACTTTTGTTTCATTTATAACATTAACCGTGATAGTTTTGAAATTAATTAGTCCAAATAGTTTCAAAGAAATCTTACATTCACCAAGATTCTCTGACTTCATGGTAAATGGCTGAGTAAAATTAAAATGGATTTGATCCACATCTACTTTTCTCCCTTGATTGACACTTATACATGCCATATCTTTTTCTAACAAATCCGCCTCTATAGGAAGGTTAAAATCAAACTTTTCTTTTTCGCCCACAACAAGATGAATGATGTTCGGCACCTGACTATCTACGTAGGCATAAGAGGTATAGAGTAGTCCACAAAAACATAGCAAAAGCGCTAAAATTAAGCATGATTTATACACATCTCTTCTTTTCATCATTCCACTCCATTTCTGTTCCATTATTTCTATGATGTATCATTTTTAACGGTCTTATACATCACAAAAACACCTTACTCAGAACAATGTAATTTTGAACTATCAAGAATACTCTTGTTATAGAAAAAAGGAATGCTTTTGCATCCCTTTCCTATTATGTGTATATACCATACGAATAAACTAGTATAATTTAGTTTTCTTTGCCAATTCCTTCATTTCTTTTGCATTTTTAAGCACTGTCTCTGTGATTTCAACGCCGCCCAACATTCTAGCTAGTTCTTCCACAGACTGTTCTTTTCCTAAAGGATAAATATTCGTAGAAGTTCGATATCCATCCTGTGTTTTTTCTATAATATAATGGGAATCTGCCATAGATGCAATTTGAGGAAGGTGGGTAATGCATAAGATTTGATGTTTCTTAGCGATTACTGCCATTCGCTCTGATACTTTTTGCGCTGTTCGACCACTGACACCGACATCAATTTCATCGAAAATCAAAGTATCTACCGCATCTTGATCTGCTAGCACTGACTTGATTGCAAGCATGATTCTGGATAATTCACCACCAGATGCTACTTTTCCTAATGCTTTTACATCTTCACCCACGTTTGTTGAAATCAAGAATTCAATTTCATCATACCCTTGTTCCGTATAACGCAGCAAGCGCCTTTGGGCAATCTGGAAGTTTACATTCATAAAGTTTAGATCTAGCAATGCCTCTGTAATCTTTTCTTGTAGCTCTTTGGCACACCCTTCTCGAATCTTCGATATCTTTCCACTGATATGCTCTAGTTGCTCTTCTAACTCGCTTTTTTGTTTCTCCAGCTTAATTAAATATTCATCGTAGGCTGCATATTTGTCCAGCTTTTCTTGTGCCTTTTCTAAATACTGCAGCACTTCTTCTATGCTGTCTCCATACTTCGCCTTAAGGTTATTGATTAAATTTAATCGTTCTTCGATTCGATGAAACTCCATTGGATCATATTCTAAATCTGACATATACGCGCTAATGTCTCTATTAAAATCTGATACAACTGCATCTAGATCCATCAACTGGCTTGAAAACTGTTCCATCGTCTTATCAAACTCTGTGACT
>CALZJY010000092.1 GCA_945787925.1 uncultured Anaerosporobacter sp.
AAGATTAGATTCCAAGGGCATGATCGTTGATATCTGGAAAGAAGCAACTGAAATTGTAGAAGATCTTCCAAGTGAAAGAAAATACAAATTCAAAGCTGGTGTTAACATCATGTTCGGTTGTAACAACTTCTGTACGTACTGTATCGTACCTTATGTACGTGGTCGTGAAAGAAGTCGTGAACCAAAAGATATCATCCGCGAAATCGAAGATTTAGTAGCAGATGGTGTTGTAGAAGTCATGCTTCTAGGACAAAACGTAAACTCTTACGGAAAAGGCCTTGAAAGCAAAACAACATTTGCTGAATTATTAGCAATGATTGAAAAAATCGAAGGATTACAAAGAATCCGTTTCATGACTCCACATCCAAAGGATTTCTCTGACGATGTAATCGAAGTTATGAAAAACTCTAAGAAAATCTGCCGTCAAGTACATTTACCAGTACAATCCGGTAGCACAGAAGTGTTAAGAAAGATGAATCGTCACTATACGAAAGAATCTTATCTTGATTTAGTAGCACGTGTTAAGGCAGCTATGCCAGACGTTGCGCTTACAACAGATATCATCGTTGGTTTCCCTGGTGAAACAGAAGAAGATTTCCAAGATACATTAGATGTAGTTAGAACTGTTGGTTATGCAAACAGCTTCAACTTCATTTACTCTAAACGTACAGGAACTCCTGCAGCAGTGATGGAAAATCAAGTACCAGAGGATGTAATTAAAGATCGTTTTAATCGTCTTCTTGATGCAGTACATGAAACTGCAGCGAAACAAAGTGATACATTAGAAGGCAAGACTATGGATGTATTAGTTGAGTCTGTAAACGACCATGAAGAAGGTTTCGTATCAGGTCGCTTAAGCAACAATACATTAGTACACTTTAAAGGTTCCGAAGATTTAATCGGTACGATTGTAGATGTTCACTTAAAAGAAGCCAAAGGCTTCTACTACATTGGTGAGTTAGCTCAATAATGCCAATATCCGGAATGTGTTTTTACCTAGCACTCCGGTTTTACTATAAAACATTCATAAAAATAACAGAGTGTATGCGATGGTAAGCTTGAACTAGGATGAGGTTAGTCCTGCAAGCTTATGCAACCTCTGTCGGTGAATCGGTTCCATTAATGATATCATATCATCGGATGATAAGGTAATGAGGTCATCCGACCCTTATCCAACTTGGTTAACCTGCCATGTGATAAGGGTTGTACATAGTTTTGAAATATCGAATTAGGAAAGGCGCTTGCGGAAATGACTGCAGGCGCCTTTCTCTATGGGGAATCTGAAAATGTCACATCATATAACTGGAAATTTTTGCGTGTTTCTAGTATAATAGTAAGCGGCAGGATGCTTAAATAGGAGGAGAGTTATGGACGTTAAGGGATTTTATCAAGGGCAGATTTTTGATGCATATGAGTATTTAGGTGCACATGTGACAGAAAAAGGCGTTCTATTTCGGACTTTCGCACCCCATGCAGTTCGGATTGCATTAATCGGTGATTTTAATAATTGGCAAGAGTATGAAATGGGGCGTATCTATGACGGTAATTTTTTTGAGTATTACGTAGAGGGCGCAACGGAAGGAATGCTTTATAAATATCGTATTTACCAGCAAGATGGGCGGGCAGTGGATCATTGTGATCCATATGGCTTTGGAATGGAGCTCCGTCCGAATAGTGCCTCCGTGGTTCGGGACTTATCCGCATATCAATTTCAGGATTTGGAATGGATGAACAAACGAACGGATTGCAAACAAAAACCACTGAATATTTATGAACTACACTTTGGTTCATGGAAGAAAAAGAACGTACATAATTCACAATGGCTTTCTTATAAGGAGGTTGGGCATTTGCTCATTCCTTATCTTAAAAAGAATGGATACAATTACATAGAGATTATGCCATTAAATGAGCATCCGTGTGATGAGTCGTGGGGATATCAAAGTACCGGATTCTATAGTCCGACTTCGAGATATGGCTCCGCAACCGAATTGATGGAGTTTATTGATCTGTGTCATCAGAATGATATTGGTGTGCTTACTGATTTCGTGCCCGTGCATTTTGCAGTGGATGAGTATGCGCTTGCCAATTACGATGGTACGGCATTATATGAATATCCAAATACGGATGTGGGAATGAGTGAATGGGGAAGTTGTAATTTCATGCATTCTCGTGGAGAGGTAAGGACGTTCTTGCAATCTGCCGCACGTTATTGGCTAAAAGAATATCATTTTGATGGAATTCGTATGGATGCAATCAGTAACATTATTTATTGGCAGGGCAATCCAAACCGAGGCGTAAATAAGAATGCCGTCGAATTTATCAAGTATATGAATCAAGGCCTAAAGCAGCAGTTTCCAACCGCAATCTTAAGTGCCGAAGACTGCACGACCTATCCAAAGGTAACGAAGCCTGTGGAAGATGGTGGGCTTGGATTTGATTATAAATGGGATATGGGGTGGATGAATGATACGCTGAATTATTTTAGAACCCATCCATATGACCGAATGCGTGACTATCATAAGTTAACGTTTTCTATGATGTATTACTATAGCGAGGACTTTCTTCTGCCGCTGTCTCATGATGAGGTAGTGCATGGAAAGGCAACGATCGTGCAGAAGATGAATGGAGATTATGAGGGTAAGTTCCCTCAGGCAAGAGCCTTATATTTGTATATGTTTACTCATCCAGGAAAGAAGTTAAACTTCATGGGGAATGAATTAGGACAATTACGGGAATGGGATGAGAAGAGGGCCCAAGACTGGGAACTTCTTGACTATCCGATTCATGAACAGTTCCATCGCTATATGATGGACTTGAATAAATTGTATTTGGAGACGCCTGCCCTATATGAGTGGGATTACAAGCCAGAAGGCTTTCAATGGGTAGATTGTAATTTGGAGGAAAAATGCGTATATGCATTTGAACGAAGGACCAAAGATATGAGAGTGCTTTGTATCTTTAATTTTTCAGATCATATCCAGGAGTATCGCAAAGAGAAGCTTCCTGAAGTAAGGAAAATCAAGTTGTTACTTTGTAGTGATATGGAGAAATACGGAGGTTTCCATAAATACAGCAGACGAATGACGAAGCTAACCGGTGAGTTCGTTATATCGTTACAGCCATTTACAGGTATGATTTATTTGTTGGATTAATGGAAAAGCATAGGAGGAGAAGTATGGTTATAGATGGACATGCTCATGCGTGCGGACAATTTTTGACATGTGAAGGACTCGAGCGCTATTTGATGGAACACAAGATTGACCGAGTAGTTTTATGCGGAGGAGAGGCAGAGAGTACGAAGAATTATCACTATCCGATGTTGTCGAATGTATTTTGGGGACAGGGGCTAGCATATGCCATGAATCGTGTAATTCAAAGGATGTCAAAGAAGTCAGACATGGTGTCTCATATGAAAGAAGAAAATATGATGGTATATGCCATGGCACGAAAGTTGCCAGATCGAATCAGCAATGCATACTGGATTAATCCGGAGGACCCAGAGGCGATACGGGCAATGGAAGACTTTTATAATCATTATGGATTTTGTATGGTGAAGTTACATCAGTGCTGGAGCACGTTTATGGTGGATAGTGCGGTCTGCAACGAGATTTATAAATGGGCGGCGGCAAGAAAATTACCAGTATTCATACATTTACTAAACAAAGGTCAAGTAAAGCGATTTGTTGAGGTTGCAAATCAAAATAGGAAGACGACGTTTATCGTTGCCCATATGATAGGTGCGAAATATATGCGAGGCAAGTTAAAGTATAATAACGTGTACTTTGATTTATCTGCACCACAGTTATATTCGAAACGGACGATGCGAAGTGCATTGCGTTATTATGGTGCCTCTAGATTAGTATTAGGAAGCGATACACCTTATGGAAGAGATAACGTAGACCGTGTACGGAAGCGTCTGAAAAAAATGAAGCTTTCCAAAGCAAAGACCGGTCAAATCTTAGGCGACAATATGAAGTGGCTATTAAAGCTAAAATAAAAAGATTTACAGGAATTCCTTTGCATTCGTGCAGTATGTTGATATAATAAAGGCACAATTTGTTTGGAGCACGAAGGAGGAGAATCTTATGGCAACATTTGTGTCGCATAAGGGGAGCTGGGGGGATCGTTATCTAATCGAACAGCCAGCAAATAAACGTGTGATTACATGTAGCAATTGTACGAAGTACTGCGAGGATGGTTCTTGTACGGTACAGCCGATTGCAATTTCAGAAGTGGGATATAACTACTGGAGACATTGTAAGCAGTTTGTATTAGCGGAGCACAGCATTACGGAAGAACGATTTGCTTATGTAAAGAGAATCAAAGGAATCAAGGCAATTGAGAATGGATATTCCTTTGAGCATCAAATCAACTTACCTTCCACTAAGAAAGGAGTGGCAGCAGGAAGTAGCATTCCAGAGCCGGTTCGCATAAAGATGGGGGATAAGGTTACAATAAGAGAGATGGCCACAGGCAAGGTTAGCAATTACAAGATGGTAAAAGGACTGACGAGCAAGCCACCAGTAATGGTACAGCAATGTCTTGGCAAGAAAAGGCACGATATCATTGAACTCAATGGTGTGAAATATAGAATTATGGCAGTAAATAGCTAGGAATAGGGCCTTATGACAGTCTAAGTCATAAGGCCTTTTTTAGGGAGAAACTTATGAAAGAAACAAACATTAAGCGTAGCGTTACCGTAGGAGAGTTTGAAACAGCGATTCGAGCGTTACCAGAAAAGAAAAAATATACGAGGGAAGATCTATTGATTCCACCGTTTTTATTGGAGGAAGAGAATTCGATTTCCATTTATTATGCGCCTCACAATGAGTATATCAATCCGGAGGCAAAAGTGTTTATTATAGGAATCACGCCTGGATTTGAACAGATGGGAACAGCGCTTGCGGCTGCAAAGAAAGGGTTTGAAGAAGGAAAGACGATCGAAGAGATCCAATATGCATGCAAGGTGGCAGCAAGGTTTTCCGGAACGCTTCGCAAGAATATCATCTATCAGTTAGGACAGATCGGATTGCCAGAGGTACTAGGAATCGAAAGTGCGGAACAGTTGTTTGCAGAACGGGACGACTTGCTTCATACGATTTCCTTGATTCCGTATTCGGTATTTGTGAAAGGAAAGAATTATACAGGGCATACGCCAAAATTGATAAAGAGCCCGTTTTTGATGAAGTATGTATATGAAAACTTCTTATGGGATTATGAGCAGTTACACTCCCCAGAACAAGTCATTTTGATTCCGCTTGGAAAAGCGGTGGAAGAAGTGTTATTCCATCTAGCGGACGAAGGAAAAATCAAAAGAGAACAGATTCTGTGTGGGTTTCCACATCCATCGGGGGCGAATGTCAATCGATTGAAAGAGCTTGAAAAAAATAAGGAATCCATGCGAAACTTTTTAACTGCTTTTGGAAAGGATAATGGTTGATAAAAACATTTTCGGAAAGGAAGCAGGAACATGTCAAGGATCAAGAAAGCAACATTTGCAGGAGGTTGTTTTTGGTGCATGGTAAAACCATTTTATACATTTGATGGTGTGATTTCGGTGACGTCTGGTTACACGGGAGGAGCGATTAAATATCCTTCCTATGAGGAAGTGTGCCGAGGAGATACTGGTCACTATGAAGCGGTGGAGATCGTGTATGAAGAAGATGTGGTAAGGTATTATGAATTGTTAGAAGCATTCTTTATGAGCATTGATCCTACAGATGAGGGCGGCCAGTTCAATGACCGTGGAAGCCAGTATCAGACAGCTGTCTTTTATCATGATGAGACACAGAGGGAGATTGCGACCCAGTATAAGAAAATGCTTTCAGAGAGCGGAAGGTTTGAAAAAAAGATCGTGACCAAAATCCTCCCAGCGGAAGTCTTTTATCCGGCGGAAGAGGTACATCAGGATTACTATAAAAAGAATCATTTTCGATATAGGGTGTATTTCGAGGGATCTGGTAGAAGGCGCTTCTTAAAGGAAACTTGGAAGCGAGGGAAAGAAGAGCAGCAGCAGTTAAGGGAACGGTTGTCTGAAATGGCGTATAAGGTGACGCAGGAAAATGGAACTGAGCCACCGTTTGAAAATGAATACAATGCCCATTTTGAGCCGGGAATCTATGTAGATGTAGTAACGAAACGGCCGCTCTTTTCTTCAAAAGATAAGTTTGAGTCAGGATGTGGCTGGCCAGCATTTGCAAAACCAATCAATTCTGCCTATGTGAAAGAAAAACGAGATTTAAGTCATGGCATGTTCCGTACGGAAGTGCGAAGCCGGATTGGAGACAGCCATCTTGGACATGTGTTTTCCGATGGACCGATCGAACGCGGAGGAATGCGGTATTGCATTAATTCTGCGGCATTAGAGTTTATTCCGGAGTCAAAAATGGAGGAGCTGGGGTATGGAGAATATCTTCCATTTATTAAAGAGTAAGTAAAAAATGGAAATGAAACCATATAAAATTTTAAGATATTGTAAAAAAAACTACAATTAATACTTCTAATATGCTATAATTGTTTGATAATTAAAAAACGTTTAGAAGGATGTTTTGTATGAATGTATTAACTCGAGATGAAATAAAAAAATTGACCGCCAACGAAACAACTTATTTACGTGGTGCGCGTTATTACAAGAGCCAGGCCGTGACGAATGTTCGCTGGTCAAAGGCTAGTGGGCAATACTTTGCGATTGTAAAGGGAAGCAATGACTATAATGTCAGTATCAGTCTTTCCGATGGAAAAGTAGTGAACCACTCTTGTAATTGCCCTGGGCATGCGAAGCATAGTGGACCATGTAAACATGTGGTTGCGTTGCTCTTATTTATTGCTGACTACTATGAGCAGAAGACAGCGAAGAAGCCGGATACAAGAGAGGATGCTGCTGCTTATCGTATATTGCAGTATTTCGAAAAACAAGACTACCTTACAACGTATGGGGAAGTCTATGATATTGAAGTGACTGTAAAAATTCCAAGTTTGATTCGAAGTGGTGAATCAAGAGTGTATGTCTTATTATCTGCTGGTGCTGGTCGACAGTACAAGATTCAGAATATACGTAAATTTTTATCTGAATATATGAAAAAGGAAACGATTGTCCTTGGAAAAGAATTTAAGTTTATCCATGGAGAAAGTTCCTTTACGAAAGAATCCCAAGCGATTTTAGACTTCTTCCTTGAAATTTATGAAGTACAAGAAATGCTAGGAAACTCTATGAGCAACTTGATTTTCCAAAAGAACATGGTTGCGTTATCCAAGCATATGTTCTTTAAGCTTCTTGAAGTGTTAAAGGATCAACCATTCCAGTTGCAAGTTTATAATAACGAAATGCAACGTGTTCAGTATAAAAAGACGAATCCAGTGATCAAGCTTGGACTTGAAACAGAAGAAGATGCGATTCTTTTAGAAGATAAAGAAAATGGAAGCATTATTCCGATTACAGATAAGGGAGAGCTTAT
>CALZJY010000093.1 GCA_945787925.1 uncultured Anaerosporobacter sp.
CAAGATCATGCAAGCAGGACTTTGGCTCGTTGTTCGCGTAAATAAAAAAAGACTGCTATGGAAGAAACCATAGCAGCCGATATTTTGTTTCTTATTTTACGAATGCTTTTACTTTTTCAGCGATGCTTGCGCCATCTAATCCGTATTTCTTGATTAATTCAACAGCTGGACCAGATTCACCAAATACATCGTTTACACCGATTTTAAGCACTTTTGTTGGGTAGTTTTCAGAAAGTACATCACAAACCGCGCTGCCTAAGCCGCCGATTACGGAATGTTCTTCTACTGTCACTACTTTTCCTGTTTTCTTCGCACATTCAACGATTAATTCTTCATCGATTGGTTTGATTGTGTGGATGTTTACTACTTGAGCGCTGATACCTTCTTTTTCAAGAAGATCTGCAGCGATTAAGCTTTCGTTTACTTCAAGACCAGTTGCAAAAAGTGTTACATCTGTACCTTCACGTAAAACGATACCCTTTCCTAATTGGAATTCATACGTTTCTTCATCATTGAACACAGGAACTGCAAGACGTCCGAAACGTAAGTATACAGGTCCTACATGTTCATAAGCAGCACGAACCGCAGCTCTTGCTTCTACGTCATCTGCTGGGTTGATTACTACCATTCCTGGGATACTTCTCATTAACGCGATATCTTCGTTACATTGGTGAGTCGCACCATCTTCCCCAACGGAGATTCCCGCATGCGTTGCACCGATTTTCACGTTTAAATGAGGGTAAGCGATGGAGTTACGCACTTGTTCAAATGCACGTCCTGCTGCAAACATAGCGAAAGAACTTGCAAATGGAACTTTTCCTGTTGCAGCGATACCAGCTGCAATACCCATCATGTTTTGTTCTGCGATTCCACAGTCAATGTGTCTTTCTGGGAATTCTTTTCTAAACATTGCTGTTTTTGTTGCTTCTGCAAGGTCAGCATCTAATACGACTAAGTTGTCGTGTTCCTTCCCTAATTCAACTAATGTCTTACCAAAACTTTCTCTCGTAGCAATTTTCTTTACTTCTGACATAGTGCTTCACCCACCTTTTCTAAATCTGCTAATGCTTGTTCTTTTTGTTCGTCGTTAGGCGCAGTACCATGCCATTTACATTCGCCTTCCATAAAGGAAACGCCTTTTCCTTTTGTACTCTTTGCAATGATTGCAGTTGGCATGCCTTTACATGCTCTTGCAGACTTAAATGCCCTTGCTAACTCTTCTAAGTCATGCGCATCTTCTACGTTGATTACATTGAAATTAAATGCTTCGAACTTCTTGTCGATTGGGTATGGACTACAAACATCTGCAACGTTACCATCGATTTGTAATCCGTTGTTATCTACGATTACAACTAAATTATCTAATTTACGAGCGCCAGCAAACATAGCTGCTTCCCAAACTTGTCCTTCTTGGATTTCACCATCACCAAGTAATGTGTATACTCTGTAGTCATCATTAGAAAGCTTAGCGGACAATGCCATACCTACTGCTGTAGATATTCCTTGTCCAAGAGAACCACTAGACATATCTACACCTGGAATGTGTTTCATATCTGGATGTCCTTGTAAATAAGATCCTACATGACGTAATGTCGTAAGGTCTTCCACTGGGAAGAATCCACGATGTGCAAGTGTAGAATAATAACCAGGAGCTGTATGTCCTTTCGATAAAACAAAACGGTCGCGGTCTGCTTTATCTGGATTTTTTGGATCCACGTTCATTTCTTCAAAATATAAATACGTATAAATTTCAGTAGCAGATAAAGATCCACCTGGATGTCCTGATTTTGCGCTATGAACTGCTTTAATGATACTCTTACGTATCTCATTGGCAGTCTTTTGGAGTTCTAATGTATTCATCTTGTTACCACCTTTACTATATTTGCGTAATTCATTTCTATTATAACAGATAATTTGGTTTAGACAACCCGCACGAAAGGCGAGAATTTGCCATTTTTTTATCTTATTCTTGTAACTTCTGCACAGTAATACACTTATAAAACTATTTTCTCTTCTTTTTAAATCGTATTTCGACAGTACGAACGGTTATCTCACTATAGGCTGAAATATGCAGTCAGCATCTTTTCTAGATACTCTTGATCCTTTGCTCCCATCGTTTCTCTTGCAGAATGCATTGCAAGTACCGGAATACCGATGTCCTGTGTTGGAATTGGAAGGAAGGCGCTAACAATCGCACCTAATGTGGAACCTCCACGAACGTCGGAACGATTATAGAATTTCTGATATGGTACTCCTGCCTTTTCACAGATTTGCATCACCACACCTACCATATGAGGGTCTGTGGCATAGGATTGGGAACATGCAATCTTAATGATTAGTCCTTTGTTTAAATACACTGGATTGGTAATGTCGGATTTTTCTTTTTTGTTTGGATGGACTGCATGACCTCCATCAACACTTAGACAGTTACTCTTTAATAATGCATTTTCATACTGCATCTTCGTTCCACCTAATGTGCGATAGATCTTTTCAAGTACCATTGGTAACAATAAGGAGTCAGCCCCTTTTTTCGTTCTAGAACCAACTTCTTCGTGATCGAAGCAACCGATGACGTCGATTCCTTGTGTTCTAGTGCCATTTAATAATGCCGTAATAGACGCTTGTACGCTAGAAACATTATCAATACGTGGGGAGGAGATAAACTCGTTATTTAATCCCACTTCGCATCCTTGCTCAAAACAATATACGCCAAGCTCATAATCCAAAATTTCTTCTTTTTCTACACCAAGCTCTGCTGCAAGGGCATCCATAAAGGAATCATATCCGATTTCTTCTCCTTCCACCGATAATAATGGAAGCATGTCTACTTGGTTATTTAATTCTGCACCTTTGTTTACTTCACGATTTAAATGGATTGCTAGATTTGGAATCGTAAGGATTGGTCGTTTAAAATCTACCAGTACCACCTTTGGCGCAAATACATCGTCGCTTCGTAAGGCAACCTTTCCAGATACAGATAATGGACGGTCTAACCATGTACTTAAAATTGGTCCTCCATACACTTCTACATTTAGTTTCTTATAGCTTCCTTCTTTGATCTCCGGATTTCCTTTGATATGGAATCCACAAAAATCTGTATGGGAGTGTACAAATCGGAATCCTTCCCCGATCTGGAATTCCTTATTTACACGAAATGCAATCAAAGAAGAATCGTAACAGTCGATAAAATATCCTTGTCCACATTCTAATTTCCATTCGTCGCTTAAGTGTAACTCGACGAATCCCCCTTCTCTAAGCTGACGTTTCCCTTCTTCCACACAATGCATTGCAGATGTGGATACATTTAAAGTCTGAATCAATCTATTGGTTACTGAATTCATTCCTATCCCTTCCTTTGTCTGTAAATTTTTCTAACTGTTGGAAGTATACCATACTTTTTGTATCTTTTCCTTACAATTCTGTTTTCTTTTAGAATAAAGTATGCATTCTACGCCCTTCTTTTTAGGGCTTTGTTCGCGTAAAAAAAGGACGCCATTTTCCTTTCCGGCGCCCCCATTCTGTATTTTTACTATACCGAGTATTTCAAAATCAGTCGATCTAATACGGATTTATAGATGATCACGATATGGGCATCTATAAAGCAATACTTATTGACAATGAACTCATATACTTTGTAAACAAAAGCCACAGTCATTACTGCTATACTAGCAAAACCGATCCAAAAACCTACCCCTAAAAGAAGAAGTAGTAAAATTCCGAGAATATATACTCCAACTGTGATTTTAAACGTTTTACTAATTCTCAAAACATAAAACATGGCATCAGACAAGCTCTTCATCATCTTATTCAGCGATTCTAAATCCTTATCCTTTAACCTTAAATACATATCGGTATAAATTTCTTCATTTTCTAACACATGATGGTTGTAGGCCTTATCTGCTATCAGCTTCTGGTAACACCTAAAATAAGCCTCATAGCACTCCTCGCCTAATTCTTTGCTAATAAGCTTACGGAATACACTTGCCATATTTCGTCCACCCACCAAATTTATTATGCGCTCCTCCTATTGTTTCCAAAAAAAACATATTTTATACCTATTGTTAAGAGCGTCTACTATATTATATTAGGAATGATAAAATATGAAACCCGTACACCATTGCAACAAAAAATAAACTAAGCCCCTGTTTTTTGTAATTCATAAAACGTTCATAATTTATCCATACTATCCTCATATCTTGTAGCTATACTAAAGTTACAAGATGTTGATAAGATAGTTTTTCATAATAAGGCCTGGCAGTGCTCCCCCTCTGTCAGGCTTCTCCTCTTTTTAAGACTCTTCTTGCAGACACTCTTCTGCTTGTTCATAGCAAAATGCCTCCAAGTTTCCCTTTGCCTTTTGATACCGTTCCCTTCCTTCCTCTTCTCCAAACCGAAGCAAATATTCAATCATGCACATCGCCTCATTGTACTCATACCCTTGCAATGCCAGATGGAGCTTCTGCTCCAGTTTCGCCTGGTCCATCTCTTTAAACCGTTCAAACCTCTCTTCCATCGTAGGAAGCAAGTATGGACTTTCCCCACTGCGTAACATGGCGATTTCTTTTTGTACCAAATAATATTCGGTCTTCGTCCGTTCTTTCAAGCAGACTGCGATTCCTGCCTTGCGGTTCTTCATCTTCACGTTAAATGCCCGCATGGAATAATATTTTTCCGCCCCTTTATAGCTAAGCACAATCTCCTGTTCATATCTGGCTCCTTCTTCGAGAGCTGTAAACATATCATGGAACACTCCTTGTGGCAGGCGGTTGTGGAAAAAAGTCGAGCAATGCACCCCTAGCGTCTCTAGCCGATTGGAGAATCCAAAAATGCGAACCGCCTGCTCTGAACATTGCAACACACATTCCCTTGTGTCAAAAAATACAAATACATCCGACTGCAGCATCAAGGACGATTCTAAAATCATCTGTGCCTGATAGCTTTCTGTTCGATCATGAAAATATAGGCTCGTTTCCCCCTCTTCCGTAACGATTTCTACCAAGAACCAAAATACTGCCTTCCGTTTTCCTTCGATTGGAACCCTGTTTTCCGACTGTACCGATCCATTGGCATCCTTTCTCTTCGCTTGATGCTCTTCCCAGAGCATCTTAAGATCCTCGCTCTCTAATAACTCATACACTGCCTTCCCCTGCATCTGCTCTACCGAAAGAGAGAAGCGTTCTAAAAATGCCCTAGATGCAGTTATGATATTGGCATCATTATTTACTGTTATGTATGCGACATATCGGGAACCTTCCCTTACTCTCTCCATATTATTTCCTCCCCTATCAAATGCCGAGATAATTCTACCTTATTTTACCACACGTTTTTTTGTTTTGTCATTACGTTTTTTCTTTTATCCTTCATAAAATATGGTATAATACTACTAGTTTGACAACAAGGAAAACTACATTATAGGAAACATATTTAGGAGGAATATCATGTCTAAAGTTACAGTAATGGATCATCCATTGATCCAACATAAAATCGGCATTATGCGTGTTAAGACCACATCTACGAAAGAGTTCAGAGATTTAGTGAGCGAAGTTGCTATGCTAATCTGCTACGAAGCTACTCGCGACCTCCCATTAGAAGACATCGAAATCGAAACACCTTTAGTAAGAACAACAGTAAAGGAAATTGCAGGTAAAAAACTTTGCATCGTTCCAATTTTAAGAGCAGGTCTTCATATGGCAGATGGTATCTTAAACCTAATCCCTAATGCTAAAGTTGGACATATCGGCCTATACAGAAACGAAGAAACACTTGAACCAGTGGAATACTTCTGTAAACTTCCATCTGATGCAGCAGATCGTGAAATCTTCGTTGTAGATCCAATGCTTGCTACGGGTGGTTCTGCAATCGCAGCAATCAGTCTATTAAAACAAAGAGGAATCCAAAAGATTCATTTCTTGTGTTTAATTGCATCTCCAGAAGGCGTTGCAAAATTACAAGAAGCACATCCAGATGTTGATATCTTCATCGGCGCACTTGATGAAAAATTAAATGACAAAGGATATATCCTTCCAGGTCTAGGCGACGCTGGCGACCGTATTTACGGAACAAAATAAAGACAAAAAAAGACCTCCTGAGAGGTCTTTTTTTATTGCATAGGAAATTGCGGAGAATCCCCTATGCAACGAGAAAGAACACGCTTTGTTCGATTTAAACAAACTGATAAATAGTCGTATAATCGTATTTTTCTCCTGCTGCAAAGAGATCCGATGGGAATTCTTTGATATTGCATGCATTTGGATAGAACTGTGTTTCTAGGCAGACTGCATCATGCGAATGATACTGTGCATCCTCTTTAAAACGGATTCCTTCTTCCGGATCTAGATAATTTGCCGTATATAGCTGCATACCCGGCATATTCGTATATACCTGCATATGTAAGCCAGACGTTGCACCTAACACCTCTGCCGCAAGGACAAGCTCTTTGCCATTGCTTCTTAACACATAATTGTGGTCATATCCCCTGCGATTTCTTAGCAATGCATCCTCTGCATTGATGTCTTTTCCAATTTCCTTGTACTCACGGAAATCAAACGGCGTTCCCTCCACTGCAAGATACGTACCATCCGGAACATTGTGAATGTCGGTATTGGTAATCTTATCAGAATAAACCTTTAACTGATGGCCATAAACGGAACCACTGGTATGCCCATCTAGATTGAAATAGCTGTGGTTCGTTAAGTTGATTACGGTTGCCCGATCACTCACCGCCTCATATCGCAGGAACAATTGGTTTTGATCAGTAAGCGTATAACTTACTTTCAGCTCTAGATTTCCTGGAAATCCTTGCTCCATATGTGGACTCCTCCTTCGGAATGTTACCGTATCCTTTCCTTCGCCTTCCTGCTCTTCTACGTCATATGCCACTCTCGCATATCCTTTTCCACCGCCATGAAGATTGTTTTCCCCATCATTCTTTTCTAGCTCATAACAAACCGAATCAATCACTACTTTTGCATCCTTGATTCGATTGGCATGTCTTCCAATCGTTGCTCCAAAGTTTGGCCCATTCACCTTATATCCTTCTAGATCTGCATATCCAAGCACGACATCCCTGCTCGTCCCATCTTTTCCTGGCACGATCAGACTTTGAAGTACAGCCCCAATATTCAGCACATGTGCCTCCATGCCATTTTTATTTCTCATCTTATATCGATAAACCTTGGTCCCATCCTCCAGGGTTCCAAAATATTCTTTTTGAATACTCACTCCTAATTCTCCCCTTTCCCTATTTCTCCTTCATTTTCCTTGTCATATGTTCATAACTAAGAGGGACGGACAAATAGTTTCCTTGGCAAGCGCATACTCCAACTTGTTTCAAGTATTCATACTGCCTTTTTGTCTCAACCTCTTCACCAAA
>CALZJY010000094.1 GCA_945787925.1 uncultured Anaerosporobacter sp.
GGAGTGTAGGAGCAAACTCTTTTAGATTTCGACAAAGGTGGTTTCGGTTTAACATATCCGATTGGATAAATAGGTTCCCCGCTACCTTTATAATATCTAAGCGCTGCTGATGCTCCATATCGTTGTTTCTCAAATTCCGATAGTCTTCTTCCTTTTCTACTTAGCTTTCCATTACGCTTATGAGTTCCATGCATTTTTGTATTAATTATCGCATTTA
The DNA here is from genome assembly GCA_945787925.1 of uncultured Anaerosporobacter sp. Taxonomy (GTDB): domain Bacteria; phylum Bacillota; class Clostridia; order Lachnospirales; family Lachnospiraceae; genus KM106-2. The sequence continues at coordinate 218 of CALZJY010000094.1, forward strand.
TTTCATACTGTATTTTCCTAAAATCTTTACAGATATCTGTCGCAACATTATAGTAATTTTGCACTCCCATAACAATCGAGTTATATCTTCGTATAATTGACGTAGCATGATACTTATCTTTCGCATGGGGCAATTTCTTAATTTGTTGCTTAAGATTCTCTGATACTATTTTGACCTTTTTGTCACTAATGTGTGATTTTATAGTCCATTTATTTTTACGCTTATATAATTTGAGCTTAAACCCCAAGAATTCAACATATTTATTCCGTGTATTTATTGTTCTAGTCTTTTCCTCTGATACATCTAACTTAAGCCTTTCTTTTAACCATTTTGTTATGGCTATTCTGGCTCTATCCGCTTGTTTCTTTGTTCTGCAAAATATTCTAAAGTCATCAGCATACCTTACAATGTAAATTTCCTTAAGATTTGTTTTTCTCATATGCAAGTAGGCATTTGATTTTATAACTGTCCCTGCTTTATTAACCGGAAGTTTGAACTTTTTAATTATAGGATTTTCAAGCCATTGGCTATCTACCCAATGGTCTAATTCGTTCAACACAATGTTTGCCAAAAGTGGAGATATAATTCCTCCTTGTGGAGTCCCTTTATCAGGATAAATCGTTTCTCCATTTGGTAATTGGACAGGTGCTTTTAGAATTCTTTTGATTATAAAAATTAACTGTTTATCATGTATACCCATAGCCCATATTTGCTTAATCAGTTTGGCATGATTAACATTGTCAAAGAATCCTTTAATATCAAATTCTACAACATACTGCATATGCGATAATTGCATTAATCTATTTGTCTCTGCTATTGCATGCTCTACACATCTGTTAGGTCGAAAACCATAACTGTTGTTTGAAAATTTTGCTTCACATATTGGTTCAAGTATTTGTTTGATGCATTGTTGGATTAGTCTATCCCAAATACATGGTATTCCCAATGGTCTAGTAGAACCATTGGGTTTTGGAATCTCTTTACGTCTAACTGGTTTGGGTCTATATCCATGCTTACTTCCTGTAAGGTAATACCTCACATTACTTACGACCTCTTCTGTAGGAAGATTACCAATGTCTTTCATCGTTCTCTTGTCAGTTCCAGGTGTTTGACTTCCTTTATTGGCTTTAATATTTCTATAAGCTAATAAAATATTTTCTCTTGATAATATTTCAACCATGAGATTGTCAAATATTTCTCCTCTTGAACTTCTAGAGTATAACTCATCAAATTCACTTTGTAAGTCATAGTATTCAGCATGTCTCAAATCATCTACTACTCTGGGTTTTTCATTGTTAGGCACAAGGCATCACCTCCTCTGTTTAAACAGAATGAGCGACTTTTTGGTCATACTCGAAATCCTCATTGTAGATTCTATTTTTCTATCTGCTATATTCCGACTTGAGTCCATTCCTCCATCCCCATTACAGGAACTTCATAGGTTCGAACTCTACTTTTCAGCACCAGTTCAGTGGCTTATTATTCTTCGTCCACTTATCTCAAATGAGAGACCTGATACCTTTCCCCGTACCAATAATTCTATCTATACATATACCCTTAGGTGCCTAGCTCTGCTCCTGCAAGCTTGTATGTGCCCGCCAATAAGATAACTCATTTTCGCACATCACGGTTTTTCATAACAAAAATTCTTACTAGACCGCACTTGCGACGATTCTTCGTCCCTGTACATTTCTATACAGGCTTCATATAGACGCTTTAATTCGCTGGTTCGTCAGTGATGTTGGTGCCACCACATTCTCACCGTAGGTATTTTGTAGACTCCCGGCATATCTTAGCCCATATCTTTTCATTCCATTTCACGCAGGCGGGTTCTAACCACTTTTGTACCAACGCTACTCAAGTCTTACTCTAACTTAGGACTAATTCTGCCGACTTCACCGAACTCCTAACTACTCAGATTTCTCTGTGTGTAGCCAGTCGGAGTATTAGAGGAGAGTTTCAGGGCGTTACCCCTTTCATTCCATCTCTCGAATTATTAGTTCTCCATCAACTTTCATCCTTACGAAATGGTCGTAAGTCTACTGATTTGACGTGCCGGTTCTTTTCAAACCGGAACGGGTCGAACATTTGTTGAACGCGTACTTTGCAAAGTCCGTCATTTCATCATAGATATGGTTTGCGACTGCTTCTGGGATGCCGTTATTTACACAACCCTTTACGCCTTCTTCCTCATTTCCATAAACGAAATTCTTTCGCTCTTTTTCCATGACATCGGCTTTCTTTTTCGCCATGGCTCTTCGTACTAAATCGCTTCGTCCAAAGCTATAGCCTGCAAGATCTCGTACGATCTGCATAACCTGTTCTTGGTATACGATACATCCGTGTGTTGGCTTTAAAATCGGCTCTAACTGAGGACATTCGTACTTAATCGACTCTTTTTCATTCTTCCCTTTGATATATTTCGGGATGAAATCCATTGGACCTGGACGGTATAAACTGATTCCGGCAATGACGTCTTCTAAGTTATGAGGCTTCAATTCCTTCATGAAGCTCTTCATTCCGGCACTTTCTAGCTGGAACACACCTTCGCATTTTCCGGCACCGATCATTTCGTATACGTTCTTATCGTCATAATCGATATCATGCATATCAATCTTTTGTCCTTCTGGACGGTTTTCATTGATAAGGCGTACGGCATTTTGAATTACCGTAAGCGTACGAAGTCCCAGAAAATCCATCTTTAAAAGACCTAATTCTTCCAATGTCGTCATCGTATATTGTGTCGTAATCGTATCGTCACCCGATTTGGAAAGTGGTACATATTCATCTACGCATTCCTTACTGATGACAACGCCCGCCGCATGCATGGACGTATGTCGTGGCAAGCCTTCTAGACGTTTGGACATGTCGATCAACACTTTTGCCTGCTCGTCCTGTTCATACAGCTTTCTAAGCTCTGGATTTTGCTTTAATGCCTTGTCGATCGTGATTCCTAATTCGGTTGGAATCATTTTTGCAATGGTATCTACATATGCATAGCTGTAATCCATCGCGCGGCCTACATCACGAAGCACACCTCTTGCAGCCATCGTACCGAACGTTACGATCTGTACTACTCGGTCCTTGCCATATTTTTCGACTACGTAATCGATGACTTCTTGTCTTCGTTCATAACAGAAGTCGATATCGATATCGGGCATTGTAAGACGTTCTGGATTTAGGAAACGCTCGAACAGTAAGTTGTACTTGATCGGATCGATATCCGTAATCTCTAAGGTATAGGCTACGATGCTACCGGCAGCAGATCCACGACCTGGACCCACCATGATGCCATGGTCCTTAGCATACTTGATAAAATCCCAAACGATCAGGAAGTAATCAACGAATCCCATGCCATGAATCGTATCTAATTCATAATCAAGACGGTCCGTAAGTTCCTTCCCTGGATTGTCATACTTTCTCTTTAGTCCGTCATAGCAAAGCTTTCTTAAGTACTCGTATGCCGTATAGCCTTCTGGCACATCATAACGTGGCAACTTATAGTTCCCGAACTCGATTTCTACATTACAACGGTCTGCAATCTTTTGCGTATTCTCTAATGCTTCTTTTGCATATGGGAATAACTGTTCCATCTGTTCTGGACTCTTTAAGAAATACTGTCCTCCGTCATAACGCATACGGTTCTCATCCGTTACCTTTCTCTGCGTCTGGATACATAACAGGATATCATGCGCCTGAACATCGGTATCGTAAATATAATGGACGTCATTCGTTGCAACCAATGGGATTCCTGTCTCCTCATGAAGGCGCAACATTCCTTGGATTACGGTCTGTTGTTCTGGAATTCCGTGGTCTTGTATTTCTAAGAAGAAGTTATTTTCTCCAAATAAGTCACGCAAACGAAGGGCTGACTTCTTTGCTTCTTCATAAAATCCTAAGCGAATATTCATAGAGACTTCACCAGCAAGACATGCACTTAATGCGATGATGCCTTCATGGTGTTGTTCTAGTACTTCATAATCAATTCTTGGTTTATAATAAAATCCTTCGGTAAATCCCTTGGATACGATTTTCATTAAATTCTGGTATCCCAAATCATTCTCTGCTAGCAATACTAAGTGATTGTATTTGGAACCTGAAGTAGTGTTGTCTTTTTCAAATCTTGATGTAGCTGCTACATATACCTCACATCCGATAATCGGTTTGATGCCTTGCTTTTTCGCTGCTTTGTAAAAATCAATGACACCGTACATTACCCCGTGATCGGTAATCGCCACACTGTCCATTCCTAACTCTTTGGTACGTGCGATCAACTCGTTAATCTTACTCGAACCATCTAGTAAACTATACTCTGTATGGACATGCAAGTGTGTAAAACCCACTCATTTCACCATCCTTCCTAAAACGATGTTTTCAATAGTTTATCATATCATCTCGCGAACCTTTATGCAATCAATGAACGACTTGAAAATAGTGGCTGGTTGTTCACAATTTCCTAAGCACAAAAAAAGAGTAACAAGACGTTGCATCCTGTTACCCTTTGTCGTTCTCTTTATAATTATTCCTTACATGAAAGATATTTTTCAATATTATCGATTGCAGCTTCTTCATCTGGTCCGTCTACTACTACGGTAACTTCTTCACCTGCTGCTAATCCTAATGTCATCATTCCCATAATACTTTTTGCGTTTACACGCTTGTTTTCTGTTTCTACGTAAATAGTGCTGTCATAGTGACTTGCTACTTGCACGAGTAATGCTACTGGTCTCGCTTCTAACCCTGTTGGTAACTTAATGGTTATTTTCTTGGTAATCATGCCTTATCTCCTCCTTTTGTTCCCTTATCTGTTCAGCAATGATACTTAACTTCCTCAATCTATGATTCACACCCGACTTTCCTATTGGCGGGCTCAGTAAGGAACCTAACTCTTTTAATGATGCTTCTGGATATTCGAGACGCACTCTTGCAATCTCCTCTAACCCCTCGGTCAACTCACCAAATCCAACGGTCTCTTTAATATAGATAATGTCCTCCATTTGCTTCGTTGCCGCTACTACGGTCTTATTGATATTGGCCGTTTCACAATTTACCTGTCTGTTGATTGAATTTCTCATTTCTTTCAATATTCGTACGTTTTCAAAATTCATAAGTGCAACATGTGCTTCCATCACCGCAAGTGCCTCTACGATTAGAGAGCCTTCCTTTACGTATACGACGTAATACTTCTTACGCATGATGATCTTTGCTTCAATTCCAAATGCCTCTAGCATTTCCTTGATCTGTACCGCCTTCGGCATGGTTGCCAGGGCTATTTCGAAATGATATGTCTTTTCCGGGTCGCTAATGGATCCGGATGCCAAAAAAGCACCCCGTAAAAAGGAACGTTTGCAACATGTATTTTGAACGACTAAATTGTTCACGACAGATAAATTCTCTTTGATTTCGCCAAATTCATTTAATAATTTAGTAGCTTGAAGAACACGCAATGATTCCTTTTTATTCTTTACTGTTAATATATACGTTTTACTACGTCTTAAGTACTTATTCCTTTTTACGGAAATTTCAGTATTTATATTAAACGTTTTTTTCAATAATGTAAAGCATTTTCTTGCCACTGGCAGGTTCTCTGTATGAATTTGGATACAGTACTCGTCATTTTGATTAATCCTGATATTTCCGCATAAACTAATGATCGCGGCAATCTCGGCAATCCGGCAATGACGCGCCGGACTCACCTGTCTTGACAGCTCCTCCTTCACCTCTTTTGAAAATGACATGATGTTTTTTCCCCTCTATTTTTTTCTTAACGCATCTTTCTCGATATCTCGATGCTCTACCTTCACTCCATAGGAAAGCTTCTTCAATTGTTTGGTAATGGCATTTGCTAACGTTACGGAACGATGTTTTCCTCCTGTACAGCCAATACTGATGACTAGCTGGTTCTTACCCTCAATGATATAGTTTGGTATTAAAAACGTTAACATATCCTCTAATTTTTCTAAAAACTCTACTGCCTGTGGTGCTTGCATTACATAATCGTAAACCGGTTGATCATTTCCCGTCTGTGGTTTCAGTTCTGGAATATAGTATGGGTTTGGAAGGAATCTTACATCAAACACCAAATCTGAATCGGCTGGGATTCCATATTTAAACCCAAAACTTAATACTGTGACAATAAAGTTTTGATATTCCCCATCTTCTAAGAAGATTTTATCAATCTCTGCCTTTAGTTCTCGAATAAGAAGCATACTTGTATCAATGATATAGTTTGCTTTCTTCTTTAAGAACTTTAATCGTTCGCGTTCTAATTCAATCCCTTTATCCACTCTGCCTTCTCTTGCTAATGGATGGGTTCTTCTCGTCTCTTTGTATCTCTTCACAAGCACATCCGTACTTGCATCTAAAAATAAGATTTCGTACGGAAGGTTGTTTTCCTCAAAATTAATCAGGAGATCTCCTAATTGCTCTAAGTTCTGACCACTCCGAATATCCACGCCTAATGCAACTTTGTCAATCGTGCTTATACTCTCTACAGCAAGTTGCGAGAACTTAGGAATCAACTGAATTGGTAGATTGTCTACGCAAAAATATCCCATATCTTCTAACATCTTAAGCACGGAGCTCTTTCCTGCTCCCGACATACCTGTAACCATTACAAAACGCATATTCCTCATAACCTTTCTTAGTATCGTTTGTTTGTTTCCTCTCTCTTGGAATTAGAAACTTCCAATCATACGAACTTCTGGTTCTAACTCTACATCATACTTCTCTTTTACAATACGTTGTACATCTTTCATTAATTGAACAACTTCTGCTGCCGTTCCATCTCCAGCATTAATCACAAATCCACAATGCTTCTCAGAAACCATGATATTACCCACACGGTATCCACGTAATCCACTGTCCATGATTAGCTTTCCTGCAAAATGTCCAACCGGACGTTTAAACGTACTTCCCGCACTTGGGTATTCTAACGGTTGCTTTTCTCTACGTTGTCTTGCAAGTTCTTTGATTCTGTCTTTGATTTCTTCTTCGTTTCCTTTTTCAAATACGAATTCCGTATCTAATACGATTAGGGATTCTTTTTGTACTAAACTAGTACGATATCCTAATTCTAACTCTTCCTTCGA